>CBESZZ010000543.1:0-3319 GCA_965534055.1 uncultured bacterium
AGGGTGGCGCGGACGCAGCTGACATCTACCCGGTGTTGGCTGGCGAACCGGTGACAGTCGACGTTCTTTCGACGCAGGCACTGGAAGGCGAGGTCACGGAGCGGGTTCGCGAGCGCTTATTGAAGGCGCGGGATCAGCTCTTGTCGCGACTCGAGGAAGTTTCGCAGCGGGTCATCCGCATGCGCCGCCAAATGCGACGGGAGCTCGGCGAGATGGATCTCGCTGTGGTTCGCCGCGCGATGGAGCACCTGTTCCGTCAGTTCCGCAAAGGCTGGCCGCAGCCACGGGTGCGGGTGTTCCTCGAGCAGTTCGGGGAGCGGTTGGAAGAGAGTTCTGAGCGCTTCGAAGAGTGGATTGATGACGTCGATGTGCGGGGCGCGAGCCGATTGCGCGATGGCGACGAGTCCACGGAGGGCGGTCCAACGGACGGAACCCCAGCTGACAGCGTGACGGAGACCCCGGAACGGGAAACCGCGACTGACACACCGCGCGTCGACAGCGGTGCGAACCAGTTTCCCGAACTGGTTGGCCAGCTCATGCAAGCTCACGAAGATGCGGGGACTCCCGTCGTCGTCGAAACCAACCCGACCTACGGCGCGCTGTTTGGCATGTTGGAGCAGCCCCGCGAGGGCCACTTCCCAAACCTCTCGGCGATTCGACCCGGTTCTCTGGTCCGTGCCCAGGGCGGATACCTGGTGTTGCGTGTGCACGACGTGCTGCGCGACATCGGTGTTTGGACACTGCTAAAGAGGGCACTGCTCACCCGCCAGATCGAGATTCGCGACTACGACCAGAACACCGGTCAAACCGGTGGCCTGTGCCAACCAGCTCCGATTCCCACCGACGTGAAGGTGGTCTTGATCGGTGAGCCCGGGGTGTACGAGGCCTTGGCCATGGAGGATCCACAGTTCCTGCAGGTCTTCAAGATTCACGCGGAGTTCGACTCCACGGTGAAGGCGACGAAACCCAACTTGCGTCGCTACGCGGACTACATCGCGTGGTTGTGCCGGTCTGAAGGGCATCGAGCCTTTACGCCGGACGCGGTTGCCGCCATCGCGGAATGGGGAGCCCGGGTCGCCGGTCGCAAGGACCGCGTCATCGCACGATTCGGCGAGATCGCCGACCTGGCTCGAGAAGCCTCGTATTGGCGCGTGAAAGCGGGCGCTGGTCCGGTCACGCGCGAGCATGTCGACCGGGCGGTCGAAGCGCGCACCTTCCGCAGTGACCTGCCGCGCGAGTTGGCGGAGAGGGACTACGCCGCGGGCTACACTCGCATCGAGACAACGGGTCAAGTCGTTGGTCAGATCAACGCCCTCACCGTGTTGGATTCAGGTGTGTTCCAGTTCGGGCGGCCGTGCCGTATCACGGCGTCGGTTGGCATGGCAGCTCCCGATCGTTCCGGCCTGGTGAACATCGAAGGTGAAGCTGCGCTGTCGGGGCCCATCTACGACAAGGCCGTAATGATTCTCGAGGGCTACCTGCTGCGAACGTTCGGCGAGGATGGTCCGCTCTGCATTCAGTCGACGGTGTGCTTCGAACAGCTCTACGGCGGAGTGGAGGGGGACTCGGCGTCGCTAGCGCAAGTGCTGTGCTTGCTGTCGAGCCTGTCCGGCGTGCCGCTCAATCAGGGTCTCGCCGTGACGGGCTCCATCGATCAGAACGGTGCGGTGCAGGCTGTCGCTGGAGTGAACGAGAAGATCGAAGGGTTCTTCCGCCTCTGCGAATCCCGTCGCCGACCCAAGAGCATTCAAGGTGCGATTCTGCCGCGGGCCAACGCGGATGACCTGATGCTTGAGCCGGTCGTGATCGAAGCTTCGGAGGCCGGCAGGTTTGAAGTACATGCCGTGAAGACTGTTGATGAGGCGCTCGCGCTATTGACCGGTCGACCCGCCAAAGAAGTGCATGCAGCAGCCCGTGCCGCTCTCAACCAGTATCGCCAGCAGTCGGGCTCTCGGACCTGACTCGGGAACGCGGACGGGCGTTTGATGGCGGTCCGCAGACTCGCCTGGAAGGGGGCTTCGAAGTCATGCGTCCGGCCGATCGCCTGGCATCTCGGGTTCCGTGCCGCGTCGGACTAGGGCTAAGGACCTCGTGTCCGGGCTGCAGCGGCGATCGCCACTCGGATAGGCCTGGAAGAGCCGCTCCGCTGTGCTGCACAGTCGTGGGATCCGGCAACCGGTCGGGTATCATCCTCGCCGCGCGCCGGCTTTGCGGTGGTTCCAAGCGGAGCAGTCTGCCCCTGTTGGATTTGCCCTTCCGCAGCTGTCGCGCCGTCCCTCCTGGCCGCTCCTTCCCGGCCGCTCATCTCTGGTCGTCCACTCTCGCTTGGGCGCATTCGCAGTCATGACTGAAGCTCCACCTACTCCCATTCAGGATCTCGAACAGGTCGTGGTCCGGTTCGCCGGCGACTCCGGGGACGGGATGCAGCTCACCGGGAGCCAGTTCACGCACACGACCGCGTTGATGGGTAACGACATCGCGACGTTCCCCGATTTCCCTGCGGAGATCCGTGCTCCTACCGGGACGTTGCCGGGTGTTTCTGCGTTCCAGCTGCGGTTTTCCAGCGTGGACATCCACACGCCCGGTGATCAGCCCGATGCGCTCGTAGCGATGAATCCCGCGGCACTGAAAGTGCACGCGGGCGATTTGAAGCCTGGCGGTCTGCTGATCCTCAACACCGCAAACTTTCGGGAGTCGGATCTTCGCAAGGCGAAATACGACGTCGATCCACGGGAAGACGGCAGCTTGGATGGTTACCGCTTGGTCGAGATCGATCTGGTGAAACTGAATCGCGAGGCGCTGAAAGACAGTCCCTTGGACAACCGTTCCAAGGATCGCTGCAAGAACATGTTCGCGCTGGGAATTCTCTACTGGCTCTACAACCGCGAGGTCGAGCCCACAGTCCAGTCGATCCAAGCCAAGTTCGGCAAGAAGAATCCGGATGTAGCGGAAGCGAACATCAAGGTCCTGAACGCCGGCTACGCGTATGCCGACATCGCCGGCTTGTTCCAGACTTCGTACCGCGTCAAACCGGCGGAGTTTCAGAAGCCCGGGCGCTACCGCAACATCATGGGCAACCAAGCGTTGTGCTTGGGGTTGGTCGCCGCGGCAAAACGCGCAGGCATCCAAGCGTTCTTGGGCAGCTATCCGATTACCCCAGCCAGCGACATCCTGCATCAGCTGTCTGGCTACAAGCATCACGGCGTCTTCACGTTCCAGGCCGAAGACGAGATCGCTGCGGTGTGCGCGGCCATCGGCGCGGCCTACGCTGGCAAGCTGGGAATCACCAGTACGAGCGGTCCGGGGCTGGCGTTGAAAG
>CBESZZ010000544.1:0-3316 GCA_965534055.1 uncultured bacterium
CTCGAACAGGACTCGAACCTGTGACCCGCTGATTAACAGTCAGCTGCTCTACCAACTGAGCTATCGAGGAACGCTGAAGTGCTCGGTCCGGGTGGACTTGGCGGCGCGCAGCCTACGTTCTTTCGGTCCGCGATCAACAGGTCCTGCGCAGTAAGCTGCGCCGCCCGCGGCAAGGGCGATTCCTCTCGACCGCGGCGCCCCTCAAACGCCCTAGATCCCCATGCAATCCACCACACTTGCTGGCTCCTCGCCATTTCTGACCCCGCGAACGGTCGTATTCAGACGTCAGACCCCATCCATGGCTGCCTCAGCCCTGCTCGGGAGCCTTGGTCTGCTGCTCGCGGCGTGCGGATCCACCAAGAACGAGCCTGGGCGGTCCGCAGAGCCGGCGCTCGACTACCCCATCACCCGACAGGACGCGACCGTTGTCGACGATTATCACGGCACGCAGGTCGCCGACCCCTACCGATGGCTGGAAGACCAGGACGGCACGGAAACGGCGGCTTGGGTAGCCGCGCAGAACAAGGTGACCGAATCCTGGCTGCAAGACGCCCCTGGCCGAGAAGCCATCAAGCAGCGGCTCACCACCCTTTGGGACTACCCCAAGTTCGGCTTGCCGACCAAGGCCGGAGAGCGCTGGGTTTGGCGTAAAAACGACGGACTGCAAAACCAAGCGGTCCTCTACATCGCCGACGGCTACTCGGACGAAGGCCGGGTGCTGCTCGATCCGAACTCGATGTCGGATGACGGCACCGTCGCCCTGGGTCGAGTTTCGTTCTCGAAGGACGGTCGGCGGATGGTCTACGGCACCCAAGCCAGCGGGAGCGACTGGGTCACGTGGAGCGTCCGTGACGTGCAAACCGGGGAGGACCTCCCCGACAAAATCGAGTGGTCGAAGTTCTCCGGCGCATCGTGGACCCACGACGGCAAGGGCTTCTTCTACCAGGGCTACCCAGCACCCGACCAAGGCGAGACGCATCAGGCGATCACCGAAGCTCCGAAGCTGCACTACCACGCGCTCGGATCCGACTCGGCCACAGACCGCGTGATCTACGAACGGCCCGACCACAAAGACTGGGGCTTCAACGCTCGGGTCACAGAGGACGGCCGCTTCGCCATCGTGTCGATCTCTACGGGAACCGACCGCCGCAACCGCATCGCGACGATCGACCTGACAGATGCCACGATGGCCGTCGAGCCGCTGCGAATGGAGTTCGATGCGTCGTACAGCTTCGTTGGCAACGTCGACGATCTGTTCTTCTTCCAAACCGACAAGGACGCGCCACGCGGCAAGGTCGTTGCCTTCCGCCGCGGAACCCCAGCGGAAGAGCACTGGATCACCGTCGTGCCCGAAACGGAGAACTCCCTACAGGGTGTGTCCATGGTCGGTGGACAGCTGATCACCACATACCTCGCAGATGCATCCAGCGTCGTGATCGTGAAAAACCTCGAGGGCAAGGACGCACGCACGCTCGAGCTTCCTGGGATCGGATCTGTCGGCGGTTTCACGGGCCGCATGGACGACACAGATTCGTTCTTCTCCTTCAGCTCGTTCGTCACGCCCCCAACGGTCTACCGCTACGACACGCGCACCCGCATGGTGCACGAGTTCAGAAAGCCGGACATCGACTTTCAGTTCGACGACTACGAGACGACGCGAGTGCATCCGCAGAGCGCCGACGGCACCCGATTGACGCTCTTCCTGACGCACCGCAAGGGACTGCGCCTGGATGGAACTCACCCGACGTATCTCTACGCCTACGGCGGGTTCAACATCTCGATCACGCCACGCTTCTCCGTTTCCAATCTCGCCTGGTTGGAGCGCGGCGGCATCTACGCCCAGGCAGTCTTGCGCGGCGGTAGCGAGTACGGCGAGGAGTGGCACCAAGGCGGCATGCGGGAGAAGAAGCAGAACGTCTTTGACGACTTCATCGCCTGCGCCGAGTGGCTCTCCCGCAACGACTACTCGTCACCCGCGAAACTCGGCATCGGTGGTGGTTCAAACGGCGGCCTGCTGGTCGGCGCAGTGATGACCCAGCGCCCTGAGCTGTTCGGCGCCGCGGTGCCAGCGGTCGGCGTGATGGACATGCTCCGCTACCACAAGTTCACGATCGGCTGGGCATGGGAACCGGAGTATGGCGACAGCGAAAACCCGGAGATGTTCCCCGTGCTTCACGGCTACTCGCCGTTGCACAACCTGCGCCCCGGCACGGCCTATCCCGCCACCATGGTGATGACAGGCGACCACGATGACCGCGTGCTGCCCGGACACAGCTACAAGTTCGCGGCAACGCTCCAACAAACGCAGGCCGGCACAGAACCCACGTTGATTCGCATCGCGACGAAAGCCGGCCACGGAGCAGGCAAGCCCACGTCGAAGCGCATCGAAGAAGAAGCTGACCGTTGGGCGTTCTTGTCCCGCGTCCTGCGCTAAGTACCTCGTCAACGCACACCAAACCCATGGCCACATTCACCACGGATCACTTCACGATCCGCCGAAAGTTTCTCAAAGTCTTCGGCGCGAGCTTCCACGTCAACGACAAGAACAACGAGCTGATCGGGTTCTCCAAGCAGAAGGCATTCAAGCTTCGCGAAGACATTCGGGTTTACACGGATGAATCGGCGACCGAAGAAGTCCTGCTTGTGCGTGCCCGCCAAGTCATCGACTTCTCCGCGGCCTACGACATCGTGGATCCGACCACCAACGAGAAGGTCGGTGCTGCGCAACGCAAGGGCTTCAGCTCCATGCTGCGCGACTCGTGGGAACTGCTCGACGCAAACGACAACCCGATCGGGAAGCTGCAGGAAGACAGCATGTTTCTCGCCACGCTCCGTCGTTTTCTCACGAACATCATTCCGCAGACTTTTCGTTTGGACCCGGACGACGGCCCACCCGTCGTCTTCAAGCAGCGCCTCAACCCGGTCATCTACAAGCTGGACGTAACCATCCCGAGCGACAACACCGTCGATCGACGTGCGCTGTTCGGCTTGGCGGTCTTGCTCGCAGCCATCGAAGGGAAGCAGGGGAGATAGTCCGTCATGGCGATGCCCCACCCCACCACCTGCGGCACGTGCCGGCACAGTTTCGACCCACCGCTCGGAACAACGGGCGGCATCGTCAACTGCCCCAAGTGCGGCAAGGCCGTCGAGGTCGGCGGGTTGGACGATCCGCTTTGGTGGACCATCCGGTGGGTGCTCATCCCACTGGCGATCGTGGTTGCGGGAGTCATCGGTGCCTTTGTCGGCAAGGGCCCGGGCGCGATCACTGGAGTGTTGGTGGCGGCCGCGATCGCAGCACTCTGCGTTTCAGTGTTCT
>CBESZZ010000545.1:0-3309 GCA_965534055.1 uncultured bacterium
GCTCAATCTCCTTCACGACCGTGCCGTCAGTCCGGCGAGTCAGCTTCCATGGCTCACCGCGATCCATGGCCGCGAAGAACTTGTTGGGGATGCGGACCGAGTTGTTGGAGTTCTGGCCCGAGACTGTGGCGTAGGCCTCGCCGTCCCAGTTGGTGTCGTAGGTCGGGATGTCGACGGCCTTGTAACCCTGCTGCGCCAGCTGGATTGCGCGTTGGACGTAGCTTTCGGGCAGGCATGCCGCCCGAGCTTCCTTGAGCTCCGCGCGCAACGCGGGGTTGTCCTTGGGCTTGGTGACGACTCGTTCAGAAGTCACGCGCTCCGAAGCTTTTGCTCCCTTCTCGGTGCTCTTCACGTGGCACGCGTTCATGACCGCGACGATGTGGCGGCGGGCGAGCTGGCTGCCCGCAACGAGCGCCGCGACCTTTTGCTCTTCCGTTACCTTCCACGACACGAAATTCTCGATGTCGGGGTGGTCGAGGTCGAGGCAGACCATCTTCGCTGCGCGGCGGGTTGTGCCTCCGGACTTGATGGCGCCCGCGGCGCGGTCGCCGATCTTGAGGAAGGACATCAGTCCTGAGGAGCGACCACCACCGGAGAGGGGCTCGTTCTCGCCGCGAACGGCCGAGAAGTTGGTGCCGGTGCCCGAGCCGTACTTGAACAGCCGTGCTTCACGGGTCCACAGGTCCATGATGCCCCCGTCGTTGACGAGGCCGTCAGCGACGGACTGAATGAAGCAGGCGTGGGGTTGCGGCCGCTCATAGGCCGACTTTGACCGTTGCAGCTTGCCGGTGTTTGGATCGACGAAGCAGTGCCCCTGAGCGGGGCCTGAAATGCCGTATGCCCAGTGCAGACCGGTATTGAACCACTGCGGCGAGTTGGGCGCAGCGACCTGGTCCGCCAGCATTCGCGACATCTCGTCGTAGAACGTCTGGGCGTCGTCGTCGCTGTCGAAGTAGTCGTGCTCTTCGCCCCAGTGGCGCCAGCAGCCAGCCAAGCGGTGGAACACCTGGCGCGCATCGGTTTCCGAGCCCAACGCGGGTTCACCGTCGTCATCCAGCTTGGGACGGCCATCGGTGTCCACTTGGGGAACCCCGGCCTTGCGGAAATACTTCTGCGCGAGGATGTCCGTCGCGACCTGGCTCCAGCCGGTCGGCACGTGCACATCGTCGGCCTTAAAGACCAGCGTGCCGTCTGGGTTGCGGATTTCGGATGTCCGGGGTTCGAAGGTCAGCCCTTCGTAAGGTGACTGACCTGCCACCGTGAATCGCCGTTCGATCTTCACGTTCTCTCCTCCTGTGACTGTCCCGGCTGCGCCGGGACGATCGGATCCGCCCAGCGGCGACCCGATGCTTCAAAAACCCATCCCGTCGCCCCGTGGAAACTCCCCGGATGCGGCAGCACCCGCGGGGAAACCCCGCATGGTGCCGCGTTCGTTGTCCTGACGACGTGCGTTCCAACACCCCTGCGCGACCTGCGCTGGATGCCGTGATTCATGGACGCAATCCTGCCGCGCTTTGAGCTCAAAATCGCGGATCCCGAGATCTCGGGATCGTATTGGCTCCGGAACGGCGTGTTCATGGATGCGGGAACGCCTCCGGCTCGCGCCAAGCGACCTCGCGAAACGCGGGATCGTTGGAGTGGACGGGGCTGTGGGACGGGTTGACCTGTTCGCCCCGCACTCCCGATGAGAGCGGCTGACCGTGCGAACGTCCGTTCTGCGGAATCGCCCATGTGGGGGGTGGGCCGCAGAACAGCACTTCATATCGCGGGTCGGGGCGAAGATCAAAGCGGCAATCGTACCGGGCAAGGCTCCTTGGGGGGGGCGACTCCTGGACAACCTTCAAGGTAGGTTTGTCGAGGTGGCGGTACGGATTCTTCCAACCCGTGGTTCCGGCGGAAGTTCGAACATGCTCCCGCGTGTGCACCGTTCTCAAAAGATGGGCGGCCTTGGCTCGGAGATCTTTTTTCGCTGCTCCGCGAGTGAACTCGGACCCTGTTTTCGGACTGGCGCAGCCGGCATCGCCTGGCAGACTGGCCTGCATGCGCCGAACTGTCGTTGCTCTATTTCTCTGCGCATCGGCGCTGGGGTCCGCCCCTGCTGTCGCCCAAACTGCCGCCGTTCGAGCCGCCATTCGCGAAGCGGAAAACCTCGGCGTGCGCGTAGGAGTTGCGGCTCTGGACGTGTCCGCCGACGGGCAGCGGCAACCCGAGCTGGCCTTCAACCGGCGGGCCGGAGAAGCGTTCATTCCGGCGAGCAACATGAAGGTCGTCACCGGGGTGGCGGCCCTCGCTGGCCTTGGTGTCGATCATCAATTCAGGACGCGCTTCACGATCGAAGACGGATTCTTGGTGGTCCACGCTGCGGGTGATCCGAACTGGCGGCACGATGGACCGCTGTCTCCGGACGCGATGTGTGCGCAAATCGTCGCCGCGGTTCAGGCCGCCGGAATCAACGCGTTGCGGGGGATTCGTGGTGATGTGAGCGCGTTTCCGGGCCCCGGCCGTCCGAGCGATTGGCCCGCTGACCAGCTCGACCGGCCCTATTGCGCCCCGACCGCGGGCCTCGCCATGGAGGCTGGTTGTCTTCTGATTCGGGTCGCCGCGGGTCAGCGTCACGCGCGGGTGCAGTTGATCTCTCCGCCTGCGGGGCATCGCTTCGACGGCGGTTTTGCCATGACCGACGACCGCAAGAAGGGAGGGATCTACGGCGCCCTGGACACCGCGAAGGGGATTCGCCTGCGTGGACACTTGCTCCGGAACGTCAGCCCGCGCGAATTGCGCACTTCCATGCTCGACCCAGTCGCCTGGGTCGTGAAGTCGTTGCAGTTGGGTTTGAGCGAGGCTGGAGTGAAGCTTCGCCCCGAAGCCGAGGCGACGAACGTGACAGATCTCGTGACGATTGCGACGCCTCTGGCGCCGACCATCGAGCGGTGCCTGCGCGATAGCAGCAACTTCGATGCGGAGATGCTTGTGCGCGTGCTTGGCGCCCATCGACGTGCCGGTGGTGACGAGAAGGTGGATGGATCTTTGGCTGGTGGAATTCGCGCCGTGCGCTCAACGCTGCGCGTCCACCCCGGGGTAGGTCATGCGCCGCCGAAGGTGTCGCTCGTGGATGGTTCCGGACTGTCGCGCGGCAACCGCCTGACTCCGGCATATCTAGTGGCCGTGTTGGCCGCTGGTTGGAGCATGCCCGAGTTCGTGAAAGGACTGCCAGTGTCGGGCCGCACCGGATCCTTGGCGTCCAGGTTCGGCGACCATGAGGGCCTGGTAGGACGGGTCTTCGCCAAGACCGGTTGGATCCGCGGTGCG
>CBESZZ010000546.1:0-3305 GCA_965534055.1 uncultured bacterium
ACGAGATCACGCCGGGCAACTTCGTGTTCCGGACGCGCGAGTTCGAGCAGATGGAAATGGAGTTCTTCGTGCCGCCCGAGGACGGTGAGAAGTGGTACGAGTACTGGGTGAAGGAACGTCACCAGTGGTATCTCGACTGCGGTGTGCGTCCCGAGAAGCTGCGCTTGCGCGAGCACGCCGAGGACGAGGTCGCGCACTATTCAACCGGCTGCACCGACGTTGAGTACGAGTACCCGTTCGGCTGGGGCGAGCTGGAAGGCATCGCGAAGCGCACCGACTTCGACCTGAAGGCGCATACCGAGGGTTCGGGCAAGGATTTGTCCTTCTTCGACGAAGCCAACAAACGCCGTTACGTGCCCCACGTCGTGGAGCCCGCCGCGGGTTGTGACCGTGCAGCGATGACGCTGCTCGTCGACGCCTACGACGAAGAGAAACTCGTCGACGGCAAGGGCAAGGAAGACGTTCGGACGCTGCTGCGCTTCCACCCAAGGCTTGCACCGATCACGGCGGCGATCTTCCCGCTCGTGAAGAAAGAGGGCATGCCGGAGCGGGCCAAAGAGATTCAGGCCGTGCTCCAAGAGGCGGGCATTCGCACCTTCTACGATCAGAAAGGCGCCATCGGTCGTCGCTATCGTCGCATGGACGAAGTGGGCACGCCTTGGTGTTTGACTGTCGATGGCGACACCCTGAGCGAAGGCACGGTGACCGTGCGCGACCGCGACACGATGGAGCAAGTTCGCGTTCAGGTGTCCGAACTCGAAGCGTTGTTCAAACAGCGAACGTCTGAGTGGAAACCTCGCGAGAGTGAGTAGTCGAAATGCCGGGGTCGGCCGTCGCGCTGTCCCTGGGCATTGACGCACCGAAGGCATCGGCGATGTCGCCGGATTGCGCTCTCGCGAGCACAATCCAGACCAGCCGGTCAGTTGCCAAAATTCGCAGAAGCGAATCTCTTCGGTGCGAGGTGAAGGAGTTGGATCGCTGGTTGTGGCTGTATCGTTTGGGCTCTGCCTCCTCAGCACCCCACCAGACTCCATGCACACCCTCCGTCCGGTTCTTTTTCGCGTCGCCGCAGGCGCGCTGATCTTTGCCACACCCGTTGTCGCTCAGTCCGCCTCGGTGCAGACCTTCGGCAACGGCTGCCCGAATCCAGCAGTCGTCTACGAGCTGTTTCCGCAGACCACGATTGATCTGGCCTCGCTTGCCTTCGACTTCTTTCCGAACGGCATGGGGGGTTACATCGTGATTCCGGGGGCCTCGGCCTACGTGCCACCTGCTCCAGGCACAGACTTGATGCTCGGGGACGATGACCTAGCAACCGGTGTGTTGCCCTTTTCGTTCACGCATCCGGGTGGCGTGACCTCGTCAGTGGAGGTGTGTTCGAACGGCTTCGTCTGGCTTTCGCCGGAGACTTCGGCGGACTTCTCGCCCTCGGTTCAGGAGTTCTTGGGCGAAGTATCCCGCATCGCTCCGCACTGGACGGATCTCAACCCGACCAATGGCGGAACGGTGAACTTCGAGGTGGTTGGCACCACGGAAGCGCGCATCACCTGGGACAACGTTCCGGAGTTCGGATCGACAAGTGCGGGCGTCGCTTCGGTGCAAATTGCGATGTTCGCCAGCGGCCAGTTTACGCTCCGATACGTGACCGTGGGTGCGACGACCCACGACATCCTCGCGGGCTACTCGGCTGGGTCCGCGATCAACGATCCAGGTTCGGTGGACCTATCGGCGATCACCGCACTGGACCTCGGTTCAGCCGGCGTGCCACTGGAGCTCGACGCCGCGCGCGGTGAGTTGCCGCGTCTGGGCCGCGTGTTCAACTACCAGATCTACTCAATTCCGCAGAGCACGGCGCTGGCCTTCGTCGGCGTGGGTTTCACGGCGGTACCCGGTGGCCAGAGTCTTGCTGCGGTCGGGATGCCGGGCTGCTTCCGCTACGTCGACTTCTTGTCGACGGGAGTGATTGTGCCGAACGGATCGACAGCACTCTTCCCGCTGACGATTCCGAACGACCCGAACCTCATCGGCTTGGTGCTCAACGCGCAGGGCGCTGCGATCGTTCCGGGCGCCAACCGCGCCAACGCGATCACGTCCAACGCGGTCGAGATCACGATCGGCAACTGAGGTGCGAGGACGTCGCGTCCGCGACGTCCTAGGTGCGCATCTGCTTGAGCTTGGCAATCGCGCCGAGCACGTTCTTGCCGCCGGCCTTCTTCTTGCCGGAGATGCTGTGGGCCAGGCCGCCCTTGGCTTTGCCTTTTGAGGCGGCCGGTGCCGAGGCTGCTGGCGCGCTGTGGCTCTGAGTTGCTGAGGGCGCGGATCCAGCGGAGATGCCGCCGCCGCGACCGATCGCGCTCTTGATGCCCGAGAGCGTGGTGGCCACGCCAGCGAGTTCGGCCTGGATGTGGCGGACCATGCCCTCCACTTCTTCGTCGCCTTCGCCGTTCGAAGCCGCGAGGAGCTTCTCAATGTTGGCGGAAAGCTTGTTCGTGTTGGTGTCGAGGCGTGATTCCAGCGCGGTCTGCATCGTCGTGAGTGACGAATCGTCCATCTTGACCGAGTCGAGACTTGCTGCGACTTGCTCGAGCACCGTCGCGCTCATGGTTTGCACCATGGTCTTGGTCTGGGCGAGCTCCTCGCCGACGTCCGCGGTCTGCTGACTGATCTCGACCAGCGGCTTGCCATACATCTTGATGGCGCGCGTCAGGTTGTTGATCTTCTCTTCCTGGCGCTGCATCACGCTGAGGACCCGATCAAGCTCTTCGCCGGAGGCCGGCGGACGGTCGATGGTGGCGTCCTGTGCAGATGCCACGAAGTCCACGAGTGCGTCGAGGCGCTCTTGGTTTTGGAACTGCGTTTCGACCAGGACACGTGTGTAGTCCGTGCGGTCCTGGTGCTCGGCGATGTGGCGCAAGATGACGCACGTCGCGAAGGTCACGCAGCCCAGCACGACGAATACCGGCGCGAAGCCAGCCTCGGCGAGTTGGGTCAGGATTGCCGGGGCACGCTCCATCGAGGCAACGGCCGTGAGGCCGAGGCCGGCGAGGATCGACAGGTTGCCGAAGACGATCCCCAGTGGAAAGCGCTGTGCTGTCGCGTGGTAGCGTGGCATTGGCTGCCATGCCGGGATGTCCGCAACCGGAGCGACCTCTTCAGCGAATTCGCCGTGGTCCTCCGCAGTGCCCGCGTCATCGGCGAAGTCGTTGAAGAAGGAAATGTCTTCCCCGGTGTCGCTAGCGGCTTCAGGCGTGATCTCAGTCGTCATCTTTCTGGCGTCCTCTTGGCTCGGTTGCTTCCTCGGTATC
>CBESZZ010000547.1:0-3290 GCA_965534055.1 uncultured bacterium
GGTGGCCCAAGTTCCGTACGCGCCGCCTTCGGGGTCGTCGGCTTGGGTATGGATAGGAACGAGCCAGTCGGCTGCGGTGATCGGTGGAGTCAGCGCGGCGGACGGTGCAGGCTGCTGCTGCGCGCTGACGCTGCCTACTGAGCAGATCGAGCCGATGGTCAGGAGGGTGGCGACGCGTGCGGGCGTCGAGGTGAGGAGAGTGTTCATCGAGTGCTTGGGTTATGGAAATGGGTCACACAACCAACCACCGGCAGCTCGGCTCCGCTGTCACGAAGAATCTTGGCCCGCACCGATCAGCGCGAGTCTGGGCCGCTGTTCTGAACGCTTTCCAAGCGCACCCTGGTCCGAGGCTGGTAGGCGAAGTGGGCCTAGTTGCCGCTCTTCTGCACTCCAGAGCTCTCCTTCGGCAACTTTTGCAACATCGCCCGGTACTGTTCTTCGCCGCTAAGCGACTGCCGGAATCCGTCGCGTCCTACCTGCGCGGGGGACAGCAAGTCGGCCTCGAATCCCGTAACCAGGACTGTCGCCGCCTCGGCAAACTTGTCCTGAGCCACCAGAATGGTCGCCAACAAGATGGTCGATTTTCCCAGCCTGGTGTCGAACAACTTCTGTCCGGGCAAGCGTGTCTTCGCGCGCGCGTGCCAGTTGAGCGCCGCGAGCGCGTCGGTGCGGGCACGGTCGAACTCCTTCCGTCGAAGCAGTGCCCAGCCGCGGTTATCGAAGAACACCCCGATCTGCATGATGTGCGCAAGGTCCGGACCCTCGGTTTCTGCGGCAACGAGCCAAAGCTCTTCGGCACGGTTCCACGCCACATCCGACCGTGCGGCTGCCGCTGGTTCTTTCAAGCGGCGAGCCTCCGTGGTCCAGAGGATCGCGGCCTGCATGGAGATCACGGCCGACCGCGGGAACTTGGATTGAATCGAGTCTGCCAAGCGCAGCGCGGTGGTCAGTCTCGTTGTGAACGCTTTCTCGTCCAGCTCGCGCGACGCCATCACGGCGTGGTAGGAAACTTTCAGAGCCAGATTCGCATACTCCATCCGGTCGGGGTACTTGGAGGTCAGCTCGTCCAACACGGCCATCGCGGACTTCGCGTGTTCGCTCGCTGAATCGAAGCGGCGATAGCGGAGGTCCAGATGCGTCCAATTCATGTGCAAGCCCGCCAACTCCGCTCGACCTTCGGCGTAGTTTTCGGCCTTCAGCGCTCGCGTGCGTAGCGTCAGGGAACGTTTCATCTGCGTCTCGTAGTCGTACGTCGAGTCCGCGAATCCACGGAAGTACGCGTGCGTACGCAGAGCCCCGGCTAGCTGATGCAGTTTGTATGCGGTCAAGGTTCCCGTTCTGATGGCGGTCTCGAGCAAGGCGATCGCGCGACGCAAACTCGCATCCATCGCCTTGCGCTCACCCGAGAGGTTCTGCAGTGATGCCAGAATCCGCCACGCGATCCCAACCTGCACCAAGCGATTGCCTTCTTGAATCGTGGCGGCAAATGCAGGGTCGTCGCCTTTCACCAACTCAAGTGCCAAGTCCTCGGCACCTTCAAGTTTGCCTCGTTGGAACAGGACTCGCAGTAGGAAGGTGGCGATGTTGCGGCGCTGCAAGCGCAACTGGTCTTTCGCTGCATCGGGTTCAGCCACCCCCTTGGCCATCGCGCGGTTGCACGCGGCGAGCGCGCGTCGGGAGATGGCTTCGGACTCCGAAAGCGGGCCCAGTTGCGCGTGGGCACCAGCCAGTTTGCGCCATGCATTGGTCGCGCCCATGCTGACTCGAGCATTCCCGGACTCGCGAACCAAGAGGCGCTCGTAGAGTGCGACCGCGCGTTTCAGAAGCTCCCGGCGCTCGGGGTCCCGGGCGGGTAGCGGACTGTTCGGATCCTCATCGCCGGCCGCCAGCAGTGTCTCGATTGCGAGGATCGCGTCGTCGAGGGTGTCGTCTGCACGTTCCCGTTCATCGTCGCGGGCGGCGAATGCTGTGTTCAGTTGTCTTCCTGTGGTCCGGTCTTTCGCCATGAAGACGATGGCGAAGACCAGTGCCGCCGTACTGCCGACGCAGAGGGCTGTCGCACCGATCGGGTGCCACGCAGCCCAGCGCCGGGCGCGCAACCAGATGCCGGCAGGCTGGGCCGTGACTGGCCGGTGTTCCAGCAAGGCGTCAAGATCTGCAACGAATGCCTGCATGGATTGGTAGCGCCGTTGCCGATCGCGCTCCATGGCGTGTTGGCAAACGGTGGCTATCGACCGAGACACATCGGGATTCAACTTGCGCAAGGATCGAGCGCGGCCCGACAGAATTCCGTCGCGGATCTCTTCGATCGAGGAACCACCGAAAGGCGGTCGGAGGGCCAGCAGTTCGAACATCAACACTCCCAACCCGTAGACGTCCGTCCACGGACCGATCTCGCGAGCGGCGCCGCGCACCTGCTCAGGGGCCATGTAAGGCATGGAGCCGGGTTGGCGGCCGGTGCGGGTTAGCGTGTCGTCGCTTTCGAGTACCCGTGCGAGTCCGAAGTCGAGCACGCAGGCGGCGCCGTCGGCACGAACCATGATGTTCGACGGCTTGAGATCGCGATGCCACACGCCGCGTTCGTGAGCATGGATCATCGCCGTGCCCGTTTGCTTGATGAGACGCAAGCAGGTGTCGATCCAAGTCCGGTCCGCGATCGGTGCTTCGTGTGCTGCTGCGCGAAACAGATCGTGGGACGTGAGCGCGGTTGGCGCGGTGTCCTGCACCGCCATCAAAGCGTCTGCGCAAGAAACGCCGTCGACCAGTTCCATCACGAAGAATGGCAGTCCCTCGTGATCGCCGACCTCGAGCGTGCGAACAATGCCTGGATGATCTAGCAGGGCGATTGCCTGCACTTCGCGTTTGAATCGCGACTTGGCTTCACCGCTGTAGCGATGTTCTGGCGGCAACAGTTTGAGCGCGAGGTCGGCTGACCCCTCTGGCTTGCCTGGGTCTGTGACGATGTAGACCACGCCCATGCCGCCGCGTCCGGCTTCGCCCACGACGCAAAATCTACCGATGTTCTTGGGGCGTGGGGTGGGTTCTTCGAGCAGCCCTGCACTGGCAAGCGCGCTAAGTTGTTTGCGCGCAGCCGCTGCCTGGGACGGGTGGGCGGCCAACAGAGTGGAGACGCCATCGGTGTCTTGGGCTTCGACGCGGTCGATCAGCTGCTCGACGAGCCGTCTCAGCGATGATTCTGTCGGGGGGTCCGCGTTGTTGCTCACGGCGAAGCAACCTATCGTGGGTCATCTGCCTTCCGCAATGGGGGGTGCCCCATGTGTGACTCGACT
>CBESZZ010000548.1:0-3289 GCA_965534055.1 uncultured bacterium
ACGTCGGCGACGGCGTGTTCGAAGTGAAGGCGACCAACGGCGACACGCAGCTCGGTGGTGACGACTTCGATGAGAAGATCATCAACTGGCTGTGCGATCAGTTCAAAGCCGCCAACAGCGTCGACCTTCGCAACGATCAAATGGCCCTGCAGCGTCTAAAGGAAGCTGCGGAGAAGGCCAAGATCGAGCTGTCGTCGGCGATGCAGACGACGATCAGCCTGCCGTTCATCACCATGGACCAGTCCGGTCCTAAGCACCTCTCAGAGACGCTGACCCGCGCCAAGTTCGAGCAGATCTGCGATGACCTGTTCAAGCGCTGTGTCGAACCTTGTCGGAAGTGTCTGAAGGATTCGAACCTCAGCGCCGACGACATCGACGAAGTGATCTTGGTCGGTGGATCCACTCGCATTCCAAAGGTTCGCGAGATCGTCAAAGAGGTCTTCGACAAAGAGCCCAACCAGTCCGTCAACCCTGACGAAGTGGTGAGTCTTGGTGCGGCGATCCAAGGTGGCGTGCTCGCCGGCGAAGTCACCGACGTTCTGCTGCTTGACGTGACCCCGCTGTCCTTGGGTATCGAAACCCTGGGCGACGTGATGACCGTCCTGATCGAACGCAACACGACGATTCCGCGGAGCAAGAGTCAGGTGTTCTCGACCGCCGGAGACAACCAGCCCGCCGTGGACATCCACGTGCTGCAGGGTGAGCGCGACTTCGCGAAGGACAACCGGACGCTTGGCAAGTTCAAGCTGGACGGAATCCCCGCGGCTCCGCGTGGTGTGCCGCAGATTGAGGTGACGTTCGACATTGATGCGAACGGCATCCTCAATGTGTCGGCCAAGGACAAAGGCACCGGGAAGGAGCAGAAGGTCACGATCGAGACCAGCTCTGGTCTATCGAAAGAGGAAATTGATTCGATGGCCGCGGATGCAGAGAAGCACGCCGAGGGCGACAAGAAGCGTCGGGCCGTTGTGGACCTGAAGAACCAAGCGGATCAGTTCGCCTACTCGGTCGAGAAGCAAATCAAGGAGAACGAGGGCAAGCTCGAGGACTCCGAGAAGAGCGAGATCGAGGCGAAGTTGAAAACTCTGCGCGAAGTCGCCGAAGGCAAAGACTCGGCGGCCATCGAGGCCGCGAAGGCGGACCTTGAGCAGGCCGTGCACAAGGTCTCGGAGAAGCTCTACGCACAGGGCGACGAGGCTGGTGGCGCCGAGCAGGAGACTGCGGGGGCGACGGCCGACAGCGGCAGCGAGTCGAGCGACGAAGACATCAAGGACGCGGACTTCGAAGTGAAGAACTGATCACCGCGTAGCGATGAGAACCGAAACAGCCCGTGAGGATTCCTCACGAGCTGTTTTCGTGAGGGAGCACTTCGTGCGGGATCGGGTTGATGTAGTGTTTGGCGCTCGTTGTGGGGTTAGGCCCCACGACCCCTGTTCCGAAGTTTCAATTCACGAAGGCCCTCCATGTCCGTCGCACGCGTTACCGAAATCAGTTCTACCTCCGAAAAAAGCTTCGAGCACGCCGTCAAAGAAGGCATCAAGCGCGCCTCCAAAACGATCCGCAAGATCAAAGGCGCTTGGGTCAAAGATCAGCAGGTCGTCGTCAAGGACGATGAGATCGTTGAGTACCGCGTGATGCTGAAGATCACCTTCGTGCTCGAGTAACGCGTCTTTAGATACGCGACCCGCGACTGAGTCTCGCTCAGGTGCCGACGCGCATCGCGAGACCGGTCGTCGTGGCGAGGGGCGGCGTGAGCGTGACGGCCTGCACGTAGACCCGCACTCCGATCAGGCTCACGTCGTTGGGGATCGGGAAGGGCACGTTGGCTGCGCCGCTGCCGTCGATGGGCGCAAGCACGAACGCATCGGGGGAAACCCGCACTGGGCAACCGCTAGGCAGCGGGACGGGCAGCGGCCCAACCGCGGACATCGTGTCGTCCAGGCCAAACAGCATGGCTGCCGTTTGTTGCGGATTCGCGTTGCTTAGCCCCACGCTGAACTGTGCGTTGCCGACCGTGGGCAAGCCTTGAAAAGCCAGGTCGCCAGCGTTGCCGCAACGAGCGCCGTAGCGAACGAGCGATGCGCGAGAGTCCGGTGTCCGTACAAAGTCGATTGGGTTGCCGGAGATTAGGCTTGAGAGCACCTGACGGCTGCCTTGCATGCCAGCGCCAAACACGTTGACGACAGAGACAAACGGGTAGCGCGAATCGCCCACGCACACGATGTCGAGTCCGCCCAAGCTACCGCGCATGGATGCTGTGCCGCCCAGCGGCATCGCCGGTTGCACCGTGAGCGTGGTGAGTTGCGAGGTGAATTCGAAGAGGTGCACTCCACCCATGTCGTCGGTCAACGCTTGGCGGGTTGCGCCGGTTGGCAGATCGTGAATGCCTGTCACCGTCCGTCCGGCGAGACCCGGAATCGGGATGGGCCCCAACAGCAGCTGACCGGTGAGCAGTTCGAGACCTACGAGCTCCGGTCCCTGGCTTCCTGCTTCCACGAGCAACGCGAAGTCACTCAGGCCCTGGCACGCAAGAGCGGTGACGGTCGAGCCCGTGCGGAGCACGGACTGGATGCCTGACAATCGGCCGACCCTGAGGATGGCGCCAAAACCACCGGTCCCCGAAAGCGTCGTGATGATGTCGCCGCCGGATGCGGTGCAAAGCCCAACGATCGCGCCAGGGAAGGTTGCGATAACCGAGGATCTTGCCGTGCCGTTCTGAACGCGGATGCGGCGAAGTTCACTGTTGGTGCCTTGTTCGAGCCCGACGAGAAAGTCACCGTTGATTGGGTCAATCGTCAGTGCCTGTGGTCGCTGCGAGTCCCCCGCGAATCGGGGCAGGGAGGAGATCGAGCCCGTCGCCGGGTCGACCGCGAGGAGCTTGGCGATGCCTGGTCCTGTGGCCTGTTCTGTAAGAACGATGATACGGTCCGCGAGGGTCTGGGCTACGGCGACTCCCGTGGGAAGCATCGAAGCGCAGAGCGTCAAACAGGGCGTCCAGAGCAGCTTGGTCATCAGCGCAGGATCGGGCATCGCGCCTCCTTGTGCCAGTCAGGGCTCCGTAGAACGCTGTTTCTGGCTTGGATGACGCATCGAACGCCGGGGGAGGATCCACGTCGGGCTGGCCAAGCGAGCCGAAACCCGCACACTGCCGGAACAATGCTCCATTCCCTGACCCGCCCTGCACTTGTGGCCGGCGTGTTCGGCTCGCTAGCGGTGATCCTCGGCGGCTGTGGACCGCGAGAGTCGCGCACACCCCTGGAGATTGCTGACTTGTTCGGTGAGCCGCACG
>CBESZZ010000549.1:0-3283 GCA_965534055.1 uncultured bacterium
GCCACAACAACTGACGACCAGAGTCATGGACTCCGCCGCGAATCACGTGGCGCCAGTACACCAAGAGCGGGCCGACAATGAACAGCAGGTATGGCGGTCCCTTGCTCAGCAACGCGAGCCCGCCAAGAACACCAGCCACCATCAGCCATCGCCATGCCCGACGTTGCACGCGCTCAAGACCTTGCCCCCGCAGTGGTGCAAGGGACGCTGACCGCGCCAAACAGAGCACCGACGCGGACGTCAACGCGGCGAAGAACGGATCGATCTCGGCAGTTGGAGCGTCGTACAAGAGCGCCGGCGCACAAAGAACCGCCGCTCCGGCCAACAGCCCGACCCCCAAATTTGGTTCGGAGCTTGGCCCGGAACGAGGCCCAGAGCGAGACATCGAGCGAACCAACCAGAACGCCAGCCACGCCACGGCCAGCCAGCTAAACATCGCAGGCAGACGCGCGGTTTGCGGTGTGATTCCCAAGGTGCCGAACACCATGGCTTCGACCCAATAGAACAACGGCGGCTTGGTCAGCGTCGGTTCGCCATACAGCCGCGGCACCATCCAGGATCCGGACTCCAGCATCTCCGCAGCGATCTGCACACGTCGCGGCTCGGTTCCCCGCCAATCTTCGGCGAGGAAACCTGAACCAAACGCGAGCGCCCACACGGCCGCAATGCACGCCATGCACGCGATCACGCGGGACGTGGAACCACGTTGCGGACCGTGCGGGCCAATCGAATCGGGCGTCGATTCTTCCATGCCAACTGATGAGGGCGCGTCTGCGTCGCGTGCTCGTTGCTCGCGGTCGCTCAGACCTCGTACTCCGATCCTTGCTCCGGCACCTCGGCGTGCTCGTACCCCATGCGCTCCAGGTCATCGCGCACCAACCGCGCCTCGCGGCGCAGCCGTTCGTCGTTGGCCTGGCCGACCAACACGACCAGCGCGGTGGGAAAACCGTTCGACGTGGTGATTTCGGTGATCACCGGATCTTCGGCGTCATCGCGCATTGGCGCAGCGGCATTCCACTCGCTGTGCACGATGAAGGCATGGCGCACGAACTTCGACCCGGGGCGCAAGTGCTCCATCAGACCCGAGTGGTCAGCGTGCGCTGAGAGCCCGCCCATCTTGCGAACGTTGCACTTCACGTCATAGACCTGGCCAAACATCCGCACTGTCTTGTGACCGTTGACCAACCGACGCCCCAGCGTGCCGTGCGCTTGGTAACCAACGATCAACACGCAGTCCTGCTTGCGGCCGAGAGACTGTTTCAGGTGGTGCACGACGCGACCACCTTCACACATGCCTGATGAAGCAATGATGATCCCCGACTTCACGTCGTTGAGGCTCTTGCTCTCATCCACGCTCTGCACGAACTTCACGCCGGGGAACGAGAACGGCGAACCACCCTCGTCCAGCACCTTGCGCGCTTCCTTGTCGAACAGGTCCGCGTGCTTCGCCATCACCTTGGTGGCGCGCTGCCCCATCGGTGAGTCGACCCAAATAGGGAGCCCGGCAATTCGCTTTTGGGCGCGCAGGTTGCGCAGGAACCAAAGCAGGTTCTGGGTCCGCCCGACGGCGAACGCCGGAACGATGATTCGCCCGCCGTCCGCGTTCTCTTCCTTGACGATGTTCTCGATCGTGCGCTCGCGATCCGGCAGCGCGTCGTGGTTGCGGTTCCCGTAGGTGCCTTCGGTGATCAACACGTCACACTCCGGCAGTGGCTCTGGATCCCTCAGGATCGGCATGTCTTTTTGCCCGAGGTCACCGGTGAACAGGATCCGCACCAGTCGCCCGCCGTCCTGAATCTTCAGCAGCACCTGAGCCGACCCGAGGATGTGACCCGCCTCCAGAAACTCCACCGTCACGCCTTTGCACAGCTCGAAAGGCTTGTTGTACGCGTGCCCGTCGATGCGAGTCATCGTCTCTTCGACGTCCTGCTCTTCGTACGGTGGCTCCCAATTCTTGATGCCCTTACGCCGCATGTACTTGGCGTCCTGCGCCTGCAGCTTTGCAGAGTCGAAAAGCATGATCGGCGCGAGATCACCGGTCGCTTCAGTGCAGTGGATCTTCCCGCCGAAGCCGAGCTTCACCAGCCGCGGAAGCGAGCCACAGTGATCGATGTGGGCGTGCGACAAGATCACGTGATCCACGCTGGCGGCCTCCAGTGGCAGCTCGCGGTTCGCGCGGTCCGAACTCTTGCGCGGTCCCTGCACCATCCCGCAGTCAAGCAGGATGGACGTGTCGTTGAAGCGGATGAGGTGCTTGCTTCCCGTGACGTAGCGGGCCGCACCGAGAAAGCGAATTGATACGCTCATGAAGATCCAAGTGGCATGGGTTGAAACGCACCGTCATCTTGCACGCATTGGCACCCGTTTTCTTGAACCGAACCCATCGAGGGTCGTTCGGGCCGGATCTTCACGCCCACTCCCACCCCGATTCAGAGCCAGCTTTCGCAAGCCATGAACCGACGATTCCCTTCGGCAGACACCGCGACACCCACCCGACTGGCCAGGCCCATTGTCTCCGGCACGCTTTCGTTCTGCAGTGTAATCGTTCCGCAGTTGGCACTTTGCGGCGCAATTGCGGCACAAGATCCGCCAAGCGCAGCCCCCACGCCGTCGACACAAGGAGATCCACCGAGACCGGTCACCGAATTGGCGCCCGTCATCGTCACCGCGACTCGAACCGCCACCGACCCCCTCGAAGTTCCGTTCGCCACGAGCTCCATCGACGCGCGCCGCATGCAAGAGCGCGGCGACCGCACCATTCCGCAAGCGTTGCGCGAAATCCCCGGCGTACTCGTGCAAGAAACCGCGCAGGGCCACGGTTCGCCCTACATCCGCGGCGTCACGAGCTTCCGCAACGTGATGCTCGTGGACGGGATTCGACTGAACAACTCCGTGTTCCGCCCCGGTCCAAACCAATACTGGAACACGGTCGATGGCTGGTCGCTCGACCGTTTGGAGGTGGTGAAGGGTCCTGGCTCAGTGCTCTACGGCAGCGACGCGATCGGCGGAACGGTACAAGCGTTCACCCGCGATCCCGATCTGCTCGATTCGCATACGTCGTTCTTCGGCGATCGACTCGACGTCGCGGGCAGCCTGCGCGGTCGCTACGCCACGGGGGAAGACTCACTGCAGGTACGAGGCGAACTCTCGCTGGGTTGGGCGGCGGAAGGCGACCATCCCACGTCACTGCTGATCGGCGGCACCGCCAAGTCCTTTGGCGACGTCGAGGGCGGCGCGGGCGTCGGCACGCAGCTCAACACCGGTTACGACGAAACCGACCTCG
>CBESZZ010000550.1:0-3278 GCA_965534055.1 uncultured bacterium
CCACCGAGCGACTTGGCCCAAGACCCAACCGCGGTTGGAGCCAGTCCCGACAGCCGCCATGTCGCCGCCGACCTTGTGACGCAATCGGCTGTGACCGGCTGGTTGCTGCCCGTTGCGGCGGTCGTTCTCGCGCTGTTGGTGCGCGGGTTTGTGGCGATGCGAACGGTGGTTCCGGGTCGCGACACCGCCACATACCTGGACATGGCGCGGCGTGCGGCTGCGGGAGAATTTGAGGCGCTCTGGTCCACCGTGTTCCACCCGGTCTACCCAGGCATGGTGGGGGTGGTGTTGCGAATCTGGCCAGAGACAAACCCGGTTGTTGCGGGGCAGGTCACTGCGTGCGTTTGCGGTGCGCTCGCGGCGTGGCCGCTCGTTTGCTTGGCCGCGCGCTTTTTTGGCGTCCCCGCGGCCTGGGCGACCGCGGGGATCTACGGATTTGGGGGTTGGTTCGTCCGCCACGATGCGGACGCGCTCTCCGAAGGCGCCTTCCAGCTGTTCGTGTTGACGGCGGCATGCTGGTTGATCGGGTCTCTTCGCGCGCGAGCGCGTGGTGCGGTAGCGCGTGAACATGCGCTTGTGCTCGGTGCAGCCGTGTTCACCGCGCTCGCCTATGGCACTCGGCCTGAAGGGCTATCGCTCGCGGTGTGCGGCACGGTTGCGCTGTTGTCGTCGCGGCCTTGGTCGGGAGCGGTCGTTGGTGGATGTCCTGCACGCATGCGGGCCCTGCAATTTGCGACTGTGACCGCGGCGGTTGCCGTGCTGTTTCCGCTCGGCTGGGCAAGCTTCGGGCCCGGCTTCACCTGGACGCCGAAAGCCGCATTCAATTGGGCGGTCGGTGCGGGTGCAGCGGAAGGCGGTGGGATCGGGCACTACGCGTTCGAACTTCTGCGGCTGCCGTTGGTGCTGTTCGAAGAATTTGGGTTCTTGGTGTTTCCGCTGCTGCTGCTTGGTTTGTGGCACGCCCCGCCGCGGGGCACGCGCCGCGTGTTGTTTTGGCTGCTCGTTGCGCCCTTCGTGTTGCAGTGCTTGGTTGCGCCAGCGCTGCGCGCCCACTGGCGCTTCTTTGCGGGCTACGGTGCGGCAATGCTGCCGTTTGCGGGCTGGGGTCTTGTGGTTCTTGCCCGTCGAGCGACGGTCCTTCGATCGGCGCTCGGCATCGCGAGCGTGGTGCTCGTGATCGGAAGCGAAGCGGTGCGCTGCTGGCCGGAACGAAGACAGCATCGTACGTTTCAGCCACCGCTCGGCGCCTGGATCGACACGCAGATGACCACCGAGGAAACACTGGTCACGCCGATGCCGCGGTTGATGTTCTACTCCGGACGCGCACCCTTGCCGCCCCGACCGATTCCGGGATCCGAGGTGCTGCTTCGCGCACAAGACCCATCGGTTCGCTTCGTGGTGTTCGTTCCCGCGCGGGTGGAAGTGAACATCGCGGAGTTTGATCGCCTTGGCTTCCGGCCTGCGCAGCTACCCGCGGAGCTTCGCGCGCTCGTAGACGCGCGCGGGGCGTTGGTGCTGCAGCGTCGGCGTTAGCCGTCGCGCTTGTAGAAGCGCCAAATCGCCAGGCCGAGGCATACGACTCCAAACACGAGGGAAGAACCGAAGACCCATGTTGGATTGATATCCGCCGCGTGACGCGCTTCGAACAGGGTTCCCTCTGCGCCTTGAGCCTGCGCCATCCAATGCACTGCCAACAGGTCGATCTCTTTGATCTTCGGCAACACGTTGTAGACCGTCTTGGCGATGGTCTGCAGCGAGCTCGGGAGGCTGAACTCGTCGGGGGCTAGATCCACCATGCGCGTCAATTGGTATGCGAGCGTGGAGAACCACCAGACGCCGATAGATGCTAGGAACGCCAGTCCACCGTTGCGGGTGAGCAGGCCGACGAGTGTTGAAACCGTGTAGAGAATCGCGAACTGAAAGATCAGTGCAGGGATCGAGATGAGGAACGCCGGTGCTGAGAACCCGTTGAACGCGAACCCGAGCCAGCAGGCGCCGAGGATCGCTACACTCACGAGCGTCACAAACCAAAGGCCACCGAGGTACTTCGAGAGGAGTAGCTTCGTGCGACCGATGGGGCGCGCGAGCATTAGGTCGACGGTGCCTCGCTTTAGCAGGTTGGGTATGAAGCCGGATGACGCTGCGAGCATGATCAACATGCCGAGCATGCCGGTGAATGCTTGAGCGATGATCGACTGCGTGCGCGTGATGATCGTTGCGGCGCTGTCTCGATCGGCTGGTATTGTCCAAGCGCCAAAGAAGATGGAGACGTGCGCACCACCGCCGCGGGTCGCCGCGTTGAGGCTGTGTGCGGCGACGTAGAAGCGCTCAGGTCGCTCCATGTCCGGTACCGCTTCGATGATCGAGAAACCAGACTCGCGACCGTAGTGCTCCAAGAAGCGCACGGAGACATCTCGCGTGTCTCCGGTCTGATCCCGTTCGCTCCGCATCGCGGCGTTGCCGTATGAACGAAGGTCGGCGGGATCAGACACGTCGAGCGTCACGACGTGGCCGCCATCAAACTCCGGGGCAAAGGAGTGTTCTAGGTGCGACGTGACGGGTTCGATTGAGACCACCGTCGTCTCTGGTGCACTGGCCGGAACGGGGTTGTAGGAAGGCTTGTTCAGATCGCTGAATGCGAACCGCAAGGAATCCACTGGCTTGGGGGATTGGATGCTCAACCCGAAGCAAAACAGGATGACTGGCAAGCCGAGGATGAGCAGCACCAGGAACGAGCGCTGAGCGCGCGCTTCGTGATAGGACGAAGCGAGAATCGCGAAGATCTGGTTCATCGTGCCGACTCCTGCAGCGCAGGGGCTTCGCCATCGGCGAGAGTTTGCAAAAAGACCGATTCCAAGGAGTGGCGGACCAGCCGCAGCTCGCGCACCCTGAGCTGCAGATCGCGTGACGTGTCGAGGAAGGCGTCGAGTTGCGACTCGTTTTCAAACGTTGCGTCGAACACGGTGTCCGTTGCGGCCTGGGGGACCAGTGCTGAGCAGTGCGCGATCAGCGCGCGAACCGAACTCTCCTCAGGCGCCCGGTCAAAACGCACGGCGTACGCCAACCCGGCTTCCGTGAGCGAACTCACCGTGCCTTCCTTCACGAGCTGCCCTTGCTCCATGATCGCCACGCGGTCGCACATCTGTTCGACCTCGCCGAGCAGGTGCGAGTTGATGAAGATTGTCCGACCCTTCGCGCGCTCTTCGAGCAATAGCTCGCGCACCTCGCTGCGACCCTTGGGGTCGATGCCGTCGGTTGGCTCATCGAGGAACAGCACC
>CBESZZ010000551.1:0-3273 GCA_965534055.1 uncultured bacterium
GCGCGTTAGGGCGGCACGCGCCTCGCCGTCCGAGTCGATCGCGACGCGCGACCTGAGCAATTCGCACAAGCCAACCTCCCCCGCAGCCGAGCGCACGCTCAAACTCTGCGCGGCGTGCACTCGCGTTTGCGCATCTGAAGCAGACAGGCCCACACGCAGCATGGATTCGGTTTCGACCCAGGGCGCGAATGCCAAATACACCATGGCTCGACGCTGATCTTCGATCGGTAACTCCTCGTAGAGATCCTGCAGACGGGCTAGGAACGGATCGTCCCCATGAGTCGGGCCGCGCTCGCAGCGAATCACCATCGCGGCCTGTCGCACCGCTTCCGACTCCGAGCGCAAGTAGGCATCGAGCATCGACTCCACGGGTCCGTCGACGGCCAAGAGCGCCGATTGCAGTCGATCCCGATCCTTGGGTTCTGCTAGAGACTCCGCGTCGCTCAAGACCCGCTCTAGGGATCGCACCCCCGCGGCGCCTAATGCACCCAATACCAACGCCGCCGCATCGCTCCCTTCTCGCATCCGCACCACGAGCTGGGGCATGACGACAACTGGTAAACCTGAGCCCGCGACTTCAAGCACCACTTCGCGAACCCCAGGACGTTCCGAAGCCAATGCCTTGATGAGCTCTCCAGCAGGATCAGGCGCTAGGCGGACGAGCAGGTAGAGCGCCATCCTCCGCATCTCCAGGTCTGCCAACCTGGGTCCCGAGAAGATCATCGCCAGGCTGGTCGGATTGACGGCAAACAGTTGATCAATCGTCAGCAGGTCACTCTCGGACCGCACCCAAGAACGAGCCACATCAATGATCCGTTGCTGCAGCTCTCCACTAGGCACCGCGCATCCCTTGGACACCGCCAGTCCGAGGGCTTCACACCCCGCGACCCGGTGGCCGAGCAAATCGCTGTCCATCGCATCCACGAGCAGAAGCCAAGCCGCGCCTTGCTCGCTTGGTGTGCCCTCGCTGACGCGCATGCCTAGCGCACGCAGCCCAGCAATCTGCGTATTCGGTTTGCCCGTGTCGGCAAGCTCCACGCACAGTTCACGAAAACGCTCTGCGGCAGCTTCAGGCAGCGGCGCCATCGCCTCAATGCACTGCACAGCCAGCGGGGAGACCGCCTCGTCGGCAATCAACTCGTCGATCGCAAAGTCGATGAACTGATGCGCAGCAGATTTGTCTCCGGCCCCATGGGGTGCGTCTGCGGCCAGTGAAGCCACAGCACACAGGCCGATCGATGGGTGCGCGGCCTCCACCAAGTGCTCGATGTTCTTCAGCGCGGAGCGACCTGATCGGCCAAGCACCCACGCAGCCGTCTGGGATTCGGGATACGCCCCTTCCTCCGCGGCGATCTGCGCGCGCGCGGCGACGGCATCGGGAAGCGGCAAACCCGCGCAGCCAAGTGCGACCCACGCGATCCAACGTCGCTCAGAACTCGGCACCTGCACCTGCGCGTGCATCGCTTCAAGCAACGGGCGATTCGATCGCGCCAGGCGGCCGAGCAACTGCGCGGACAATCCACCAAACGGCGCTGTGTGTGCCCGAGCACGAACTGCGGGAATCCCGGCATCCCCAAGCTCACGGAGCTCACGCAACGCCAGTTTGCGCACCTCGTGATCCGACGCGCGAAGCAGCTCAACGAGCCACGTGGAGTCGTCTGCCTCCATGCCCATGTAGGACATCACATACAGCTCTGGCAGGCACGATGGCTCGTCTTTCGACTCCGCGTCGGGCTTCACACCAGCCAGTGCAGGATGCCGTGGGTCCAATCCGACCGTTCGCTCAGACGGAGCCTGAATCTCGCCGCTGTCTGCGAACATCGGCCGACTCTGCGACTCAAAGACCGCGGTCTCGATCTCCGGCAACAGGCTTCCTACGTACCACGCCCACTGCACTGCGAGGCCTTCTGACCACTGCGGGTGGACGAAGCGCCAATCCCAAGCGCCAGGCCCGCCCGATCCGTCCAACAACCCGTCGAGCAAGCTCGTCGATCCGCGTCTCGCAGTGTCAGCCGCGCGCTGTAGTCGTTCGCGCAAGATCGCACGGCCAGCGTCGCCGCTCCGAATCAACCGCTGCGCTGCAGCCCAGCGTGCCTCCTGCGCTGAATCGCGGAGCCCATCTGCGGCCAGCCGTAGCATCAGCTGTTCTCGGGTTTCTTCGACTCGCTCCGCCTGCGCCCTTTGAGCAGGCAGGGCCTGCAACACACAGGGCAAGACCAGAGCCAGAACCAAGAAACCGAGCGGCCGCCTCGTTCCGCGAACTCGACAATTCAACAACTGTGGCGAAGCGCTCATTCGATGGCATTCATGGTGGAAGTTCGTGAGCACGCGGACAGCCGGCTTCGCACGGTGACAATCGTCACGAATTTGGCCGTTCGCGCAGCTTCGATGCTCAGATCAGCTCGTGCCGAAATAGCCGCGCAGCAGTTCTTCGACCTCTGGGGTAGCCATTCCCGGTTCGCCTCTGTCGTCTGCGAACCTTAGTAACAAGATCGCTTCGCGGACGGTTGACGACTGATTCGGCTCCAACCTGCGCACCATCTCAAAACTGCGGAGCGCGAGGGCCGGCCGATTGCCCGAGAGCCAGTCTTTGAGGGTGGCGCCATGCGGCTCCAGGAGCGTCCGCGCGGTGTCCGGGTCGTCAAACCATGCCTCCAAAGCGCCGAGCATTTCGGCCTTCACGGCGGCACTCCACCGCGGAGCCCGATTGAAGAGCAATGGCACAAGCGTCGCCGCGTCTTGCTCCGACTCCGGCAGCCCATGCAGCGATGTGGCGAGAGCCAGAAGCACGGTTTCCTGCCGCTCCTCTGCAGCACGATCCAGCAACCAGCGCGAGGAATCGCGGGGATCTTGTGGAAGCGTGCGCATCGCGCAGATCACCGAAGCCCGCAGCTCCGCCGACTCCAGATCTTCGGCAATCCGACGGCAAGCGGGCAGCATGACCCGCACAACGTCTGGACCGACTTTGGAGTAGTCCTCATCGGCCAGCAGCTTTGCAGCGGCGATGCGGTCCCGGAAGGGTATTGAGCCCTCTTGACCCTCGACTTGACCTCCCGCAACTGAAACCAACGTCTGAATCGCGCCGGGAACGAGACGAAACCAGTCACGGCCGGCAAGCCCCACGAGCGCGGCTTGGCGAACGTCGTCTCGACCGTCCGTAGCGAACGCAACGAACACTTCGAGGACGCCCACGTGATCTGCGGGCGCATCATCGAGAACGCCAAGAAAGCCCGCGTCGACCCGCTCGCTTGGAATGCGGACTTGCTCCACGGT
>CBESZZ010000552.1:0-3262 GCA_965534055.1 uncultured bacterium
GGCCGCGGCGGTGCGGCGTTCCCCACCGGCATCAAGTGGCGCGCTGTCGCCGCGGAGTCGGGCCGCAAGCACATCGTCGCCAACTGCGACGAGAGTGAGCCGGGCACGTTCAAAGACCGCACGCTCATGGAGAACGATCCGTTCGCCCTGATCGAATCGATGACGATCGCGGGATTCGCGACCGGTGCGGAAGTTGGCTGGATCTACATCCGGGGCGAATACCCCCTCGCCACCATGCGGCTTGAGCACGCCATCGAAGAAGCGCGTCATGCGGGCTACCTAGGCAGCGCTGTGGATGGCAATGACGCCGTGCGTTTCGACATTCAGGTGCGGCGTGGAGCCGGCGCCTACATCTGCGGTGAAGAAACCGCGCTGTTCGAATCGCTCGAGGGCTTCCGCGGCGAGCCACGGCAGAAGCCGCCGTTCCCTACCACCAACGATCTGTTTCACCAGCCCACCGCGATCAACAATCCCGAAACGCTACTCAACGTCCTGAGCATCGTCACGGACGGAGGTGCTTCGTACAAAGCGTCAGGCACCGAAGGCTCAGCCGGTCAGAAGCTGTTCTGCCTTTGCGGCCACGTGGCCAAACCAGGCGTCTACGAGGTCGAGTTCGGCCCCACGCTTCGCGATTTGATCGAACTTGCAGGCGGCGTCACCGGCGGTGAGCTCAAAGCCGTGCTGCTTGGTGGCGCAGCGGGCAGCTTCGTTGGCCCGGATCGCCTGGACATGAAGCTGACCATGGAAGACTCGCGCAAGTACGGGGCATCGCTCGGCTCAGGCGTGATCATGGCGTTCAACGAACACACCGACTTCACCGCCGTTTGCACGCGGCTTGCGGAATTCTTCAAGAACGAGAGCTGCGGCCAATGCGTGCCGTGTCGCGTCGGCGCGATGCGCCAACACGAGCTCTTGGTGCGCACCAAGTGCCAGTTCAAGAGCGACGACTTGCAGCTGCTCGAAGACATGGACATCGCCATGAAAGACGCATCCATCTGCGGCCTCGGCCACACCGCGTCCACCGCCGTCCGCTCCGCCATCGCGCTTGGACTCATCGGCAGCGACCTCAACGCATCCTCATGACACCTCCCGCCACATCCACCGATCAAGCCCTGATCACCCTCACCGTCGACGGTGCGTCCGTATCGATCCCAGCCGGCGGCACGATCCTGGACGCGTGCAACGCCGCCAAGATCAAGACGCCGACGCTGTGCTTCGCGGAGAACCTCACCCCGGTAAACGTCTGCCGCGTGTGCGTGGTGGAAGTCGAGAACTCCCGCGTTCTCGTCCCGTCGTGCTCGCGCGTTGCCGAAGACGGCATGGTCGTGCAGACCGACTCGGAACGGGTTCGCCACAGCCGCAAGATGGTGCTGGATTTCCTCGACTCCGGCGTCGACCTGAGCCAAACGAAGAACGCCGGTGACGACACCTTGGCCCACTGGACCAAGGAATACGGCGCGGACTCGTCGCGCTACGGCGAAGACCGCAAGCGCAAGGATCAGCCGGTGAAGGTGGAGGACAACCTCTACATCCGCGACTACGAGAAGTGCATCCTTTGCTACAAGTGCGTCGAGGCATGCGGCGAGGACGCGCAGCACACCTTTGCCATCGCGGTCGCAGGCCGCGGCTTCGACGCGACGATCGCGACGGAATACGACGTGACGCTGCCCGACTCAGCCTGCGTCTACTGCGGCAACTGCGTTGCTGTATGCCCGACGAACGCACTGCAGTTCAAGACCGAGTTCGACCTGCGCCAAACCGACGAGTGGAAGGAGGACGAACAAACCGTCACCACAACCGTGTGCTCCTACTGCGGCGTCGGCTGCAACCTAGAGATGCACGTGCAGGACGACAAAATCGTCAAGGTCACCAGCCCCGAGGACCACAGCGTCACGAGCGGCCACCTGTGCATCAAAGGCCGCTTCGGCTGGCGCTACGTGCAACCGCTGGACGAATAACGTCGTGCAGGTACGACCGACACTACATCCTCACGGAACCCGGATCGCGATGCGCTGGCTCATGTAAACCCCACCAGCCTGGTTCGACAGGATTGCCCCCTGTGCGAACAACGTCACCGGACCATGTCCAGCGACCGGCAAGTAGTAGTAGGCCTGAATCGGCGAGGGAAACACCGAGTCAGGAGACACCAGCAGCGGGCAGTGAGGCGCGATCGGCATCACCGTGTTCTGACGGGCGAACCCCAAGATCAAGAATGGGATGTCCGCGTTGTGACCACGGTCCACCCATACCCGGACGCTGTCGCCGTCCATCATCGGGAGGATGTCGATGCGGGTGAAGCACGGGGTTCCTTCCCAAGCGATCTCTGCGTGAGCCGGAGCGATGCCCAGACTTGCGTGCACTTCGTGAAGCCGCGATTCGATGGTGGTCTGCGGCAAGATCTCCGTGTCCGCGAAGAAGCGGACAGGATGCGTGCCGGCAGGAAGCTCGAGCGTGATGCTCCAAGTGTTCTGACCGCCAAGCGCGGGAGTCGTCAGGTCGATCGAACCGTTGTTGCCGATATCGATGGACGCCACGGGAATTGCAGCGGTGGTGTATTGGATCGTTTCAACCTGCAGCGCGAACGAGACGCGCATCGGCCGCGTCAACACAACTTCGAGCAGGACATCTTGGTGGGTTGCTGCGCCGACTCCCGCGAGCCCGTGCATCACGGAACCCGTTCCGTGCAACGATGCTCCAAAGCCACGATCGTTCTGGCGTATGTCGAGCCGCGCCGCGGCGTAGGCCTCGGGTTGCCGCGCCTCGAGGTCGTAGCCCAGCGAAACGTCGGCTCCTTCGGGCAAACCGTTCTGACTGATCGGCTGGCCCGATTGCACGGCGACCAGGCGCAACGGCGAGGGCAACGTGGCGCGGACGCTCAAGGGGCTGGGGACGTTCTGAGCCGCGGCATCCGTGATGGCGACGTTTGAAGCAACCGCAGCCGTCAGGGCGAGAGCCGCAATCTTCGCGACTCGGAAGGATGAATAGAGTCTGGAGTGGTTCATGACTTTCGGCAGTTACAGGTAGTGAATAAGTCCGGGCGCCTTAGGGCACGACAACAGACACGCGCGATGAAGTATGGACCTGGCCGCCAAACTGGGTGGACAGAGTCACTCCTTGCATGAAGAACGTCACCGGTCCAAAACCCGTGACGGGCAGGAACGTCGGTGTCAGATGGGTCAGCGAGACGATGACCTGCGGCTCGACCAGAAGCGGGCAGCCAGGCGCGAAGGGCAGCACGCTGTTGCGCTGGGCAAGTCCGATC
>CBESZZ010000553.1:0-3262 GCA_965534055.1 uncultured bacterium
GGTGTCGCAAACTCGCTGTGATGCGAACCTCTCGCTGGAACTGACGCGCGGCGTCGTCGCTCGCAAATGCCCGCAACCTCAGGCATTTCAATGCGACGGCTCGCTGGAGATCCATGTCGTGGGCCAGCAATACCAAGCCCGAAGCGCCCTCGCCCGCGCGTGACTGCACGCGAAACCGGTTCAAGAGAACGTCGCCTTGGTCGCTGAGAGCGAATTCTTCGACCAATCCATGGCGTGTTAGGCGTTCGACATCGTCCCGTAGTCTTGACGCTTCCTCGGGATGCTCTTTGCAGTACTCGTCGAACGCCCCACGACCCTCTTCTGCAAGTCGACGCAGCGACTCCTCAAGCACGGGGTCTTGCGAACCCTCGTCATTGGTTGAAGGTGCATTGTCGAAATCGGTCATGGTCGAAGAGGTCCGGGGGGTGATCCTTCGACGAAGGGGTGGGCCCCCCAGTGATGGCTTGGAACCGTGCGTGGGTTCGACCCCTCTCCCTCGTCGACTCGTGTATCTCGGCCACGCGCATTCCGGGAAGAATTCGCCACGCGAACCACACGGGCATTGTCCTTGGACTCTCCGAACTCTGCTTCGAGTTTACGATCTCCGTCGATGAAAAAGTTCTGATCGCACCCGCAAGTCCGGGATCGACGAGTGTTGGCGATTCGGCCTCGACCGTCGCGGCGGGATCGACACCCGACTTAGGAGCGAGGCGGCGCCCGAATCGTCCGCATCGGACGATCGAGTGACCTTGGGGAGTGATCCCCAAGTGAGGCCGGCTGACGCCGACCTCCACGCCCCGGTGGGAGGCGGCACTCATGCCCGACTACAAGATGTCGAGGATCCCGGAGGCGCCGTTCGTCAGCGTTTCCACTGCCGCACGGTAGTTGACTCCGGTGCCGATCTTGGAGTTCCAAGGCAGCGGTTCCTTGTCGGCGATGCCGCCGAGGGCAACTGCGGCAAACGCGCGGGCGAGGTCCGTCAGCTCTTGGTTGAAGAGCATCGTCACCAAGGGCTGGATCGTTCGGCGGTCGCCGATGAAGCCCAATGCCGAGGCCACAGCGCTCAACTTCGAGAGCGATGGAGAGTCTTCGTCGTCCGTCAACAGCTTCTGCAGTTGGTCTCCGACGGACTTGTCGCCGAGCTTGCCGAGCGCGATGGCAGCTTGCTTCAGCAGTTCCGGGCGCCGCACCGAGGTGTTCACGAGCGCTTGGATGTCTTGCTTCGCGTGGGTGTCACCCATCAGTGCAAGTCCGATGCACAGGTAGCCTGCGACCGATGACTGGTTCTTTCGCTTCTGCAGGAGTTCTCGAAGCGAGTCTGCGGAGGGCGTGTGTCGAGCCAACCCAAGCGCCACGGCGAATGCTCCAACGACGTCGGGATTCTTCTCTTGCTTGAGTTGTTCCATGATCTCTTTGCCGATGAGGTCTGATTCAGACTTTGCGACCGAGAGGGTGGAAGTGTTCTTGGCTGCGTTCTCCAGCAAGTTGTGCGTCATCACCCCGAGGCCGAGGGCGGCCCAAGACTGCTCGAGTGGCTGTGCTTTCCGCATGGTGCGAAGCAATTGGTCACGGTTCTTTCGATCGGTGCCGCGCATGTCGTCGCCGATCAGTCCTAGCGACACGAGTGCAAAGAACTTGGTCTGACGATCCTTGTGCTGGTGCGTCACCTGGCTCAACGCCAGCGTGACCGCATGAGCACCTGGTTGGTCTGCTTGGGTCAGTTGTCCGAGCGCTAGAACCAACGAGCGGTCGATGTTGTCCTGCTTGTTCCGAATATGACTTCGACCCTGAAGCGCGGCCAGATAGCGATCGCGATACTTGATGGTCAGGTGGTGGTCGGCAGGCAGGAGCTTGGCCACGGCCGTGGGCACGTGTGATTGGATCCACTGTTCGCCGGGGCCGAACTGCTTGCTCCAGTAAGAATCCAAGGCAGCGAGGCAGTCCGCCAAGAGCGTGTTCTCAGCGCCGGCGACGTCGGGACGCAGCAGGCCGATTCCGTGAATCGCAGCGACGCGCACGTTGCGGTCGGCGATTGAGTCGTCTTTGAGAACGGCCGTCAGCGCGTCGAGGGCCTGCCGCTTTATCGAAGCGTCGTTGGTGCTCCAACCAATCAGCCCAAGGCCGTAGGCCGCGAAGGAGCGCGTGCGGTCGTTGACCTCCGAACCACCGCTCAGCGCGCGACCCGCTGCTGAGTCGCGGACGATCTCTGCGAGTGGGTCCACTGCATCGGCCATTTGGGAAATGCCCATCGCGACGGCTGCGGTCTCGCTGATCTCTTGATCCTTCGCCTTCAGCTTCTCGATGAACACCGGCAGGATCTCGAACTCAGGATGATCTTCGCCGATCTTCGCCATGGCGATGATGCACGACGAGTTGATGTCGCGGTTGTTCGTCTCGTCCATCGCCTGCTTCAGCTTGGGCAGGATGGACCTGAGGATCTCTTTCTTGGTGGGTCGCAGGGTGTCGGAAGCTTCGCTCTGCGTGCGGTGGCCGAGCCAAACAACATCGCCGCCCGAGACGACGCCACCGCTGTGGATGGCGGCCTTCAGACGGATGTAGGGGTCCTTGTTGAACTCCCACCAGAAATCCCAAGTGGTGAGGTCGTCGGAGAGGCTGATGCCGCCGGAGACGGGGTGTCCGCCTCCCCGACCACGGCCACCGAGACCGCCGGTTACGCCGCCTGGTGGGCCTGCTGACGGCATACCAGGCCCCCCCGTCTTTGGCCCGTTCGGCCCCTTGGGGCCACGCGGAGCGTTTGGACGTCCCGAACGGCCGCCGCCAATTCCTCCGGGAGGAACGATGTCGCCGGGGCCACGGTACTGGCCGCCATGGGCCATCGCCTCGGGAGGCAGGAACATGCACGTGCTCAAGCTGAGCGCCGCGGTGAGAAGAGTTTTATGCATCACGAACTCCAGTGATTGTTTCGGATGGAACATGCGTGCAGAGAGGCTTGCCGGTGTTGGGGAACAGCGGCACGTCACTCTTGGCAAACCGCAGACCGTTCCAGCGCAAAAGCGTTTGGTGGTGTGATTGAGTCCCTCCGGGAACCAGCCGTTCCCGCGGCGACACGTTTGCGCCCGTCTGTGCTCGAAGGATTCCTGGGTCTAACGCGCCGCGAGCGGCCCCGATGTTGCACATCCAACGAAGAACGGCGGCCACCCCGCTTGGGGATGGCCGCCGTTCGCGGGCGCGAGCTGGAAAGCTCGCACCATCAAGACTCTCGATCCCTTACAGGATGTCGAGGATCCCGGACTGACTGTTG
>CBESZZ010000554.1:0-3252 GCA_965534055.1 uncultured bacterium
CGTCCATCGAGCGACGCACGCACGAAGCCGGCCGTCCCGCCCCCGTGGCAGGACGGCCGGTTTTGCGTACCCACCTGGACGAAACCAGGACTGAACCCGTCGCGCGCCACGTTCGTTCAGCGGTACGAACTCTCTCTCTCAATTCACCCGGGATCCGTCATGACACCTGTCCCTGCGCGCCTCTGGCTGCCAGTCTTCGTTACGTCCGCACTCCTCATCACACCGGGATGCAGCTCCTCACCGGAAGCATCGAAAGCCCGGTCAGCGACGACCTCCGAACCGACTGCAATCATCGAAGAACACCCGGAAGTTGAAGAGGTGCTTGAGGAACACGAGGAGATTGAAGAGGTGTACGAGGAGCCTCTGAAAGAAGAGCCAACCGAGCCCAAAGAAGTCGCAGTAGGCAACCGTGGCGGCCAGGCCGGAAGCAAGTTCGGCGGACGACGTAGCGTGAAGTTGAAGCCAAAGAGCAGCGAGCTTCCCAACGCTGTCCAAACGGCGTTGAAGTGGCTTGCCACCCACCAGGATGCCAACGGCCGATGGAATGCTGATGGGTTCATGAAGCATGACCTCGACGGCGAGGACTCGGATGGCATCGGAACCGCAGTTCACGATGTCGGCGTGACAAGCTTGGCCCTTCTGGCATTCCTTGGTGATGGCTCCACCACCCACACCGGGCCCTATCTCGCTGAGGTGCGCAAGGCGGTGGATTGGTTGCTCAAGCAGCAGGATGCAACGACCGGATTGATCGGAGCCAAGGCTTCACACTCTTACATCTACGACCACGCCATCGCGACGTATGCCCTCGTGGAAGCGTTCGGTCTGAGCTCCGAGCAGAAGTTGGCAAACAGTGCGCAACTGGCTCTCGACTACTTGGAGCATCACCGGAACCCCTACGCCGTCTGGCGCTACGACGCGCGGGCCGGCGACAACGACACATCGGTCACGGGCTGGTGTTTGCACGCGTGCATCGCAGCGCAATCGTTCGGCCTAAAGATCGGCGACAACACAAAACAGCTGGTGATCTCGTGGCTCGATTCGGTCACGGATGCTGAAACCGGTCGCGTGGGCTACTCAACACGAGGCGGAGTCTCGGCGCGCTTGGCGGGGAACCACGCGATCAAGTTCCCAGCTGAGAGAGGCGAGACCATGACTGCCCTGGGTGTCCTGAGCCGCTTCTACCTAGGCCAGTCACCCGAAACCCATCCAATCATGACCAAAGGACTCGACCTGGTCGCGGCGAAGCCGCCGCGCTGGGATCCGGAGGATGGCAGCATTGATGTGTGCGGGTGGTACTTCGGGACCTACGCCATGTATCAGGCCGGTGGAGAACACTGGCTCAAGTGGTCCGAGAGTCTCGGCACTGAGGTGATGGCTCATCAGCGCGACGACGGCCGTTTCACCGGGTCCTGGGATCCTATCGGCGTGTGGGGAGGAGAGGGCGGCCGCGTCTACAGCACCGCGATGCTGGCGTTGACGCTCCAATCGTACTACCGATACAGCCGTCTCGTTCGCTAGCCGGGCTCCATCACGCACCCACTCCCCAACGGCGCTTTCGCCCTTCGAGTGTGCGGCGCGCTCGCGCTCCTGCCTTGCGCCAGCGCTCTCGGGCTCGCGCAGTCATCGCAGCCTTCGAGCCAAGAGCAGCCCAAGTCTCGACCAACCGTTTCGCAAGCGAACACGCATCAAGACATCGAGGTCTCGAGCCTGGCCATCCTCGCGATGCTGGCCAGCGGGTCCACGTTGCGGAATGGCGACGACAAACACCCGCTCAGGGCAGGCGCTGCTTGGCTGCGCAAGCAACAGAACCGGAAGACCGACCAATTCGGCGACGGTGCGCCGGGGGAAACTCGCTTCGAAGCCAAGCGCTGGCCACTCTCGCGATCACCGAGGCCTACTGGCGTTCCGGCTACAAAACCCTGGAACGCTATGCAGAGCGCGGCATCACCTTCCTTGAAAGCGAACGGTCTCCCAAGGGCCTTTGGAGTCACGCGAAAGCGGCCGTACTCGTCGATGTCCAAACCACGGGATGGGCACTGCTCGAGACAACGAACCAAGCACTCCGTACGCGTGGTATTTCGCCAGTCACGCCATGTTCCAATCGGGTCGTGAAGCGTGGCAGCGTTGGCTCCCGAACCTCACAGAGTCCGTCATCGACACGCAACGTCAGGATGACCGCTTCCAGGGTTCCTGGGATCCGACTCCCGAATGTGCCGGACGCATCGCAGCCACCGCACTCATGGTCATGGCACTGCGGGCTCCGTTCGACGGCAAGCGACGCTCCAAGTAGCCGAACCGTCGACCAGTGATCCGATGAGTTTGCCGAGTTTCGAATGCGTCTCGGCAGCTTGGGCATCGGGAGCTTGGGCATCGGGAGCTTGCCGCAAGCGACACTGCTTGAGTCGACTGCTGATTGATCCGCGATCGCTGCGAATTCGGTGCCTCACCAAGTGCGAAGCGATGAGACAACTAAGCGGACAATCGCGCTTGCGTTGTCGATGAACACCGACGCGTAAACGCTGCATCCACGCATCGGCTCACTCGCAATTCGCGCGGGACAATGCACGCAACTTCGCTTGAACCGTCAATTAGAACACGGCGTTGCGTGATGCATGACCAAGCCACTTCATCCTCACGCAGCGTCGGAGACGTTCCAGGAGCACATGGCCGAGCAACTTCGGCGCGCACCTTGGATCGTCGTGTCCGTCCTTGTCCACGGCATTGCACTGCTCGTTCTTATGGCGCTGCCTGCGCCTCCTGTCGAAGAACCCCGGAAGGTAGTGCAACTCACGCCGACGCCCGACGACGAACCGCTGCCCGACATTCTGAAACCTCAGGATACTCCGGTCGAGAAAGAAGATGTTGTCGACGAATTGGTCATTCAAGACTCGGTCTTGCCAGAAACCGATCAAGTCGCAGAACAACTCGATTCGTTCGAAGCGAACCCAACTCTCGAGTCCGCGCACAACAACAACGATTGGAACACGGCGATTGGATTGGCTGGCGGCGCTGCCGGAGCCTATGGCAAGCGCGGATCAGGCGGTCGTGGTGTTCGACCGGGCGGTCGTCAAGTGGCGACAACGATCGATGCGGCGCTGAGCTGGCTCAAAGATCATCAGGATGACGACGGACGGTGGGACGCAGACGCGTTCATGAAGCACGACACCGAAGGCGACGTTTGTAGTGGCCCTGGCATCAGCGTGCACGACGTAGGCGTCACCGGCTTGGCACTCTTGGCATTCCTAGGTGACG
>CBESZZ010000555.1:0-3242 GCA_965534055.1 uncultured bacterium
CAAGTGACCTGTCCGGTGCCGTCTCCTTGCGCCTCCAGGGACTCGCCATCGCGGCGCACCACCAGGTTTTGCGAGGTCACGAGCCGACTACCGATCGGGTTCTCGGGGATCCGCTCGAGAAAAAAGCGGACGCGCTCGCCCGGACCGATTTTTACGTCACCGAACGCAGAACTCAGCACGGCGGTGCCCGGTCCGCGATTATGGATCTGCCCGGACTGCTCGTCGAGACGCTGCAACTGCATGTCCACGTGGAAAGACGAGTCCGCACCTTCGGCTCCTGGAGTCGCCAAGACGGACCCATCGGGCAGGTTCAAGCGAGCCGGCCTCGCGCGGCTGACGACGCGCAAAAGGTCGAAGGAGGTGAGATCCAACCGAATGACGCTCGGGCTCAACTCCGCAACTCTCAGCTCGACCGGACCCGAGGCCTCCAGACTGCTGGAGTCTTGGAACGCGACCTGGAACGCTCCGGTGGTTCGCACCTGGATTTCGCTGCCGTCGCGCACCACGCGCACCTTGTCCCAATAGGAAAGCGGCACGTAGGCCAGCTCCTCGGGCGGTCGGTACCAAACCCGGTAGGAACTCGAAACCAGCACCGCACGCTCCGGCAGGAAGCTGTTCGTCTCCCCTTCCATCTGGTCAAGAATCCAGGACGGCCAATCGTTGCGGCGCGGGATCTTGGGCCGCAGCGCGGCTTCAGATCCCGCGTCGTAGATCGGCGGGCCGGCGATCAGGGACGGGGCTGGGTACGCGGAAGTCGACAGTCCCGACGGAAACGTCGGAAAACCCAACAGCGGCGGGTTGAACCCAGATGCGCCGGGGAACCCGCCGTTGTCCACTCCACCAAAGCCGAACCGGTTGCCGGTCGTCGGCGTGGCTCTCGATCCGCGGCCTTCCAACAGCGAGCGAAGCTGATTGAGCACATCGTCGTTGCCGCCTCCTTGGCCCTGGCTGCCACCCTGCTGGCCACCGCGACCGTAGGGGTCACGTTGCTGCGCAAAGCATTCGCCCTGCAGCGCAACCGGAGCGCTCCAGAGCAGGCAAAGGACGCCTGCGACAACGAGTCGGTTTCGACCAGGGAGGCGCATCGTTCGATTCTGGGCCGTGGGAGGAACACTCATGGGGAAGTCCTGGGAAGCTTTCGAGGCGGGGTCGATCGAGGCTAGGGAGGGTCGTGAGTCGCCGCGCGCCATGGATGCAGCATTCGCTAGCTGACACACGACACCATCGAAGCCGGAGGATCTAGCGTGCGCCACCAGATCACGACCCGGGCTTGGAAACCCGGGCATGAAGACCCACTCAGCTATCGGCAGATTCGTCGTCGATCGGGTACTGCGGTCCGGTAAATGGCGGCGGAGACACCTCGGCCGACGCCGCGTCCACGCCGTCTTCGGGGCCCTTGGCTGGAATCTTGCGCTGAAGTTTCCCGCCAAAGCCGAGGAACTCGATGGCGAACTCCGCTCGGACCCCGTCGGGAAGCTGCACCATCTCGTCGAACCGCTGGCGCAGCCGATCGCGCAGCAGGCCCGCGGCGTGCAGGTTGGAGATTTCGTCGGGGCACTGGAACTGCGCTTGGATCACGACCCGTCGCGGCCGGTTCGGTGCCAGATGGACCCGCAGCCGGGTGATCTCGGGAATGGCCTCGCCTGCGCTTCGCAAACCACTTTCCAGCGCTTCACGGGACACGGCCATCTCACCGGTCGCCGTCACGCTGGTGACCTGGCGCGGCGTCCGGTCCGAACCGCGACCCTTCAGCAGCGCCCAGAGGTTGAGCACCAAGAGGACGGCGGCGACGGCGAAGGTGATCTTCGCTTCGCGGCTGTTCAGGTGGATGAGCAGCAGGCGCGGCGCGTTCATCGGCAACCACAGGAACCCCGGGTTGATGAACGCAAGGACACACGTCACTGCGGCGATCTGCGCCGCGAGCAAGTTCGCCCACAGCAGCAACCGCCGCCCCAGCCGGGTGTCGCTCTCGCCGCTCACCGCGCCCCGAAGTAGCGGTCGATGAAGCTTGTATCGAACTCCCCCGCCACGAAGTCAGAGTGGTCGAGAATCCGCAGGAACAACGGAATCGTTGTGCTGATGCCTTCGACGGTCATTTCTTCGAGCGCGCGCCGCGCGATGCGCAACATCTTGCGACGGTCGGTTCCGCGCACGATCAGCTTGCCGACCATGGAGTCGTAGTGCGGCGGCACGCGGTAGCCCTGATAGGCGTGGCTGTCCCAGCGCACCCCGGGTCCGGCGGGCGGCACGAACGTGGTGATCTCGCCGGGCGTCGGCATGAAGTTGCGGTCGGGGTCTTCGGCGTTGATCCGAAACTCCATCGCATGGCCACGCATGACGATGTCGTCCTGCTGCATCGACAGGGGCTCACCCGCGGCGATGCGAATCATTTCTTGCACCAGGTCCACGCCGGTGACTTCTTCAGTCACCGGGTGCTCAACCTGAATGCGGCTGTTCACTTCGATGAAGTAGAAGTCCTGGTTGCGATCCATCAGGAACTCCACGGTGCCGGCCGAGTGGTAGTCGGCGGCGCGGGCCATGCGGATCGCGGCTTCGCCCATGGCCTCACGCACCTCAGGCCGCAAGACCGGGCATGGGCTCTCTTCGAGCAGCTTCTGGTGACGTCGCTGCAATGAACAGTCGCGCTCGCCCAGGTGCACAATGTTGCCGTGCATGTCGCCCAAGATCTGAATCTCGACGTGACGCGGCTCCTCGATGTACTTCTCGATGTAGACGATGTCGTTGCCGAACGCCGTCGCCGCCTCGGACTTCGCGGCGTGGAACCCGCTGACGAGACTCGCATCGTTGTGCGCCAGGCGCATGCCTCGCCCACCACCACCGGCAGCGGCCTTGATCAGCACTGGGTAGCCAAACTCGTGAGCGATCAAGAGCGCCTCGGACTCGGTTTCCACCGGGCCGTCGCTGCCGGGAACGATGGGTACGCCCGCCTCTTTGGCGAGTTTCTTCGCTGCGACCTTGTCGCCCACCAGGGCAATCGTCTCAGGGCTGGGCCCGATGAACTTGATGTTGCAGGACTGGCACACCTCGACGAAGTGCGCGTTCTCCGACAAGAAGCCGTATCCCGGGTGGATCGCCTCCACGTCGGCGATCTCGGCTGCGGCGATCAGCGAAGGGATGTCGAGGTAGCTCTGGGCGCTGGGTGCAGGGCCAATGCAGACGGTTTCGTCGGCGTGACGGAGATGCAGTGCGTCGCGGTCAGCTTCGGAATAGACGGCAACTGT
>CBESZZ010000556.1:0-3233 GCA_965534055.1 uncultured bacterium
GGTGGAACGAGACCGTGACGACGTTCGGGTCTTCGGCGAACGCGTGCTCAACGCAATCGCCGTGGTGCACGTCGTAGTCGATGTACAGCACCCGTTCGATTCCGTTCGCGCGGGCATGCTGGATGCCGACGACTAGATCGTTGTAGACGCAGAACCCCGACGCGGACCCAGGCATCGCGTGGTGCAGGCCACCGCCGGGATTGAACGCGGCCTGCGCATCACCTCGAAGAACCGCGTCGACGCACGCGCGGGTCGCGCCGGCCACCGCTGCCGCTGCTGTGTGGAGCCCTGGTTGGTATGGCGTGTCGCCGGCTCGGCTGAGACCGAACCGTGCAGCGTCGTCTAGGTCGCTCTCCGCCGGCGTCGTCTCCGACAGATTCCGCACCGCGGTGATGTAGTCGTCGCGGTGAGCTAGGCCGAGGAACGCCTTGTCCTGCGGTGCCCACGGCAGCATGTCTTCATCGTCAGCGAGCCCGGTCTCCCGCAAGAGTTCGAACAGCGGTTCCTGTCGATCATTCGCGAACGGGTGGCCAGGTCCGAGGTCGTATTTCGGAAGAGCGAGAGTGTCGATTAGTCGAGTGTTGCGGCGAGCAGGCATGGACCCATCGTTGCGTGGACGGAGTCACGGTGCCAGTGATGCCGCTCAGGGCGTGCTTGGCCCGAGCGCTCATGGGGCGTCCGGGCTAGCCTTCACCGCAATGATCGATCACTCTGGATTCGTCGGAAGTTCGTTCGGGGGAAGCCACTTGTTGGCTCTTGCCTGCTTCGTCAGTTCCGCAAGCTTCCTGCGCGCCCAGGTTCCTGATCCCGAACCCGTTGCGTCGTCACCACGGATTGCCCGCGCCCTCCAGGAACTGCGCGACGACAATTCGAATACGCGTTTCGCCGCGGCGCAGAAACTCGTCCGCGCCGGGATGCCGGCCAAGCAAGCGCTTCGACGTGCCCTGCGCCAAGTGGCAGAGGAGGGCGTGGGGGCGAGCACGGCGACCGGCGGTCTGATGTTCATGCACCCAGATCACCAAACCAGTCTGGTTGCTTGGTGGGTGTGGGGCATGGGGAGTTTGATTCCCGCCCCGGAGTTCATCCTGGACCTGCCAAAGGCCGATCGTGCTCGGGAGCGTTTGGATCGACGTCATCTTGGGATCGACTATCAGTGGATCGAGCAAAGTGCACGGTGCCTGAGTGAGCTCTACGTCCTGCGCATCGCCGGGGTGGAGGCGCAAGATGCCGACTGGCTGATCAAGCTTCTCGATGCGGAGTGGATCGACGTGCAGTTCGAAGCGGCGCTGGCTTTGCGCGATCTTGGTGACGAGGCCGTGCCCGCGTTGCGCACCGCAACAAGAACCGCATCGTCGCGAGGAAGTGCGGCGCAACTGCTCGGCATTGTCGCGCGCCGAGACGCGTCACTGCGCGATGCGTTGTTTGCGCAGGTGCGCGCGCCGAAGCTCGACCAGAGGCTCGTTGCTTGGGTCGCCTTGGGCACGGCGGGCGTTCCATTGCCGAAGCCGGTCACCAATCACGCAATGCAGGTTCTTCAGAAGCGTTCGGTCGAAGCACAGTTTGCCGCGTGGGCTCTGGGGCAGAGCGGCCCGGTCGCGCGACACACCGTGCGATCTTTGCTGGACGCGGGTCATCGAGCGCAAGCGCTCGGTGCTTTGGCATCGCTCGCGGCCGGTCCGTCACACGGCATGGATCCAGCGGCAGCCAAAGCGCGGCACGCCGCGACAGCGAGCTTCGCGGACGACCTTCTCGACATTCTGGCTGACGATGACCAAGACGCGCTGGGTGCGATTCAGTGCCTTGAGCTCATGGCGCCATTGGATCGGGGCGCTCGAAGCGAGTTTCGGGAGCTGTGCTTGGACCTGGTCGAAACCGGCCGGTTTGCTACGAAGATCGCTGTGCTCCGTGCGCTGGGGACGTGCGTCGACGACGATCCTGTGGCCTGGACCGCCCTCGTGGATGCGTTCGATCAAGGTTCACTGGTGCTTCGAGTCGCAGCCAGCGAAGGCGTGGAGCGCGCGTTGTCCAACGGCGTCGAACTCGTCGACGACGCATTGCGCAACCGCTTGCTGGGTCGGGCGCGCCTGTGGGTTGAGTCCGAAACGCTCCTGCTGACAAAGCGCGACGTCACGAACTTGGCGCGAGCAGAACTTGAGGATGTTACTCTTCGCTTCGACGTAGGAACGCGTGGCGAGGAGATCGACGCGATCATGCGCAGCACGGCTTTTGGGATTGTGTTGCACGCCGCTCCGGATCCGGTCCAAGAGTTGCTTTACGCGCAGAATTCGGAGGACGGTCGGCGCCAACAAGTGGCATGGGAGGCCGTCAAGGCTGGGCTGAGTGACACCTTCATGCGCGATCTCTTGGCGCGAGCGCGCGAAGGCAGCGCGCCAGCGGCCCAGGTGCTCGGCGCGTGCGACGAGCCGGGGATGAACGCCCTGATGGAGTTGTTGCGAGACGACGACTTCCTTCGCAACGATTCCAATCGCGAGACACTTTATGGCGCGCTCGCTTGGATCGACGCACCCGTCGCAGAGGCCATGGCTCCCTTTGTCGATGATGAGTCACCGTTTGTTCGCGAAGTTGCGGCGTACGTGTTGTCCGAACGGATGTTGAACGAGGCGGACGCCGTACTGCTCACCCGGTTCGAGAAGGCGTTCAAGATTGCGCCACCGATGCAACGGATGTGGATCATCGAAGCACTGGAGACCGTGCCGCTATCGGTGAGCGACTCTTTGCTGCGTCAGGGATTGCGCGACGAAGATCCAGACGTCCGTAGGCAGGCGCTTGCGAGCGTGGCATACCTTGAGTCGGCCGATGACGATGGAATTTGCAGCATCGTGTGCGAGATGTTGCGTAGCGATCCGAATGCCGACGTACGGAGCGAGGCGGCGCGGACACTGGGTGCCGTGACCCAGCCGAAAGCCTTGGTGTATCAGGTGTTGCGCGGCGCGATCGAACGAGATGCTGTCGCTGACGTGTGCGACGCGGCGCTCGGGATGCTTGGCAAGTATCCCGCGAGCGCGGTAGAGACTCTGGAGCTCCTCAGTCAGTCGCTACAGGCCAGCACTTCGGACACACGAACGCAAGCGCTCCGCGCTCTTGAGGACCTTGGGTCGCGCGGCGCCTCACTGTTGGATCAGGCGTTGCCGCTTTTGCGTCGGTCAGACTACAGTGAGCGAGCCCAGGCGCTGGCGGCGGTGACCGCGCTGGACCCGGAGCTTGGTCGGTAC
>CBESZZ010000557.1:0-3230 GCA_965534055.1 uncultured bacterium
ACGAACTCGCAGGCATTGTCGATCCCGAACGACCCCGCGCTGAGCGGTGTCATGGTCTACGCCCAGAGCGCAGTCCTCACCGGTGTCGGCCCGCTCGCCGGCCTGACGTCGAACGGCGTCGAGCTGGTTGTCGGCCTCAACTAATCAGTTGACGACTCCATAGTCGCTTGCGACTTAGAAAGGCGGCTGCTCGCAAGAGCAGCCGCCTTTTTTCGTTTGGCGGCATCCCGTCACCACAACGGCAGACCGGCAAGCGCTCCTCTGGCCCACATCGCTGCACTGATGACCCGATCTCGTTGCGGACGCTTGTCAATCCAAGCGCACGCCGCCGACAGGTGTCGCGATCGATGCATGGGCCGCCGTGGTCACCACCGCGGACCGGCTGAACGAGCTTCACACCGCGCGACCAGAACTCGTGATCGGCGGCCAGCACGCCTAGGTCATTGATCGAGCGGCTTGAGCCAGGACACGTCTTCAAACGGCACGTCGATCTTCATCTTGCCGTACTGAACGGTGACCGACTCGCGAAGCCGGTCGACCTTGCGCACAACGGCTGTGCGCTGCAGCCGCGGCAGATAGATCTCGTGGTCTTTGCGCAACGCGCCGATGAAGCGCATCCGCCTGCGGTGTAAGCGTGTGTGCTTCCACAGTTGATCGATCGTTTCCCGAAGCAGCTTGGCCCGCTTGCCGTGCTCGCCGGGCGCGTTGACCAGCTCTTTCATGGGCTCGCTGAGCGATTCACGGGCGATGCGAAACTCCTCATCGACGTAAGCACCCGCTTCTTCTTCAAGCCACGCCTGGCGGGCTTCGGTCTCGGTCAACTTGACTTCAAGCTGCTTGGCGTCACGCGCGGCCTGTTCGGATAGCTCGGCAGTGCGGGCTCGGTCTGCACGGGCGCTATCGCGTGCGGTTTGCACCTGTTCGATGACTTCCTCAAGCCGCGTGTCGCGCTTGCCCAAGAGCTGGCGCGCGCGCACCACGACCTCTTCGGGCATACCGACCCGGCCAGCGATGTCGAGCGCGTGGCTCGCGCCAGGAATGCCGACGTCCAAGCGGTAGAGCGGCGCAAGCGACTTGCCGTCGAACGCCATCGAGCCGTTCTCCGCCTCCTCGTGCTTCAACGCGAATCCCTTCAGGCGTCCCAGGTGCGTCGACACCACGGCCATCGCGCCACTCGTCAAGATCTGTTCGAGCACTGCATAGCCGAGCACGCCCCCTTCTTCGGGATCCGTGCCTGCACCGAGTTCGTCAAGCAGCAGCAGTGCCTTCGGTTCGGCGGCGTGAAGACAACCCGCGATGCGCTGCACGTGGGAGGAGAACGTCGACAGGTTCTGAGAGATGCCTTGCTCGTCCCCGATGTCCGCCTTGATGGAGTTCAGCCACGGCACGCGGCTGCCTTCCTGCGCAGGAATCGGAACGCCGGACAGCGCCATGATCGCGAGCAATCCGATGGTCTTCAGCACCACGGTCTTGCCACCGGTGTTTGGCCCGGTCACCACGAGCATCTGATGGGGTGCACCCAGCACGACGTCTAGCGGCACAAGTGGTTGCCCACCGGCTTGCTTCCCCAGTTCCCTCAGCAGCAGCGGATGCCGTGCATCGCGCAGCTCGAGCAGACCCTCGTCCGCAACTTCGGGACTCGTGAACCCATCCTCGGCGATGAGGCGCGCGCGAGCGGACGCGAGATCCACAAACTCCAGCGCAATCACCAAGTCGAGCAACGGCTCGCGCATCTTGACCAGCCCGCGCGCGACCCGCGCCAGCACGACCTGGATCTCGTGGTTCTCGGCGCTCTTCGCATCCTGCAAACGGTTGCCGGCAGCCACCACGTTTTCGGGTTCGATGAACAGCGTCGCGCCGGACTGGCTCCGGTCGTGAAGCACGCCGGCAACCGCCTTGCGGTGCTCGATTTTGACTGGCAGCACGGGGCGCCCGCCGCGCCAAGTTGGTTCCGGCGACTGCAGCCAACGCGACGCGCCGGGCTGCTGCATGAAGCGCTGCACTTCTTGGTGCACCGCACTCTCGGCGGACTCGATCTCATGGCGAATCTCGCCCAGCCGCTTGGAGGCCGACGACAAAACTTCGCCGCGCTCGTCGATCACCAGGTCGAGTTCACCCAGCAGGTCGCGCAGCTCAGGGATCGTCGCAGCCAGACGTTTCAGAGCCAGCTCGGGACGGCCCCGGTCGCCGCCGCCCACGTGAGCCGTGTCCATCGCCAACAGCCATTGACGACACCGCAGCGCGGCACGGATCAGTCGCTTCAAGTCTGCGAGTTCGCGAGCGTGGACCAGATGGTCGCCGCGAAAGAACGGTTCAAGCCAAGAGCGCACGTCCACGACGCCGCCCATGGGGATCTCATCGCCGCTGCGAAAACGAACGGCCAGCTCGTCCGCTTCAAGAAGCGCCGCTCGAGCCTCTGCAGCGGTTGGCAACGGCCCAAGGGCCTCCACCGCACGACGACCTATCGGCGTGGTCAGTCGCTCGATCAGCAGTTCACGCACCACCCCAAACTCGAGAGTGGCGAGATCGAAAGACGGCCAGGAAGTCGGCACGGGGGTCGCTGGATGAGATGGAGACATCGGTGTACACAAGCCCAATCGCGAGGCGGATCTAGCGCCGCCTGGGTGTTCGATTGCTGGCCGGAGCGTAGCGCCGGTGGAGATCATGGGGAACTTCTGGCGTACGCCGCTAGGCCCTCGCCGTACACTCGTTGCGCCTTCCGCACTGACGTTCCCCCCAACCCCATTCGCGAGCCATGACTGATCCTTCCGCCTCCCACCGTTTCGGAACGCGCGCCATTCACGCTGGCCAACAGCCCGAGCCGGTTACCGGCGCCATCATGACGCCGGTGTTTTTGACGAGCACCTACGTCCAAGAGGAGCCAGCCAAACTCAAGGGCTACGACTACTCACGATCGGGCAACCCGACCCGGACGGCACTCGAACAAAACCTCGCGTCGCTTGAGAACGGTGCCTTCGGGCTGTGCTTCTCAACCGGCATGGGCGCGATCAACACGGTATTGAACCTGCTGAAGTCGGGCGACCACGTCGTTGCGGGGAACGATCTCTACGGTGGCACCTACCGCCTTTGCACCAAGCTGTACGAGAAGCTCGGCATTGAGTTCACGTTCGTGAACCTCGCGGACCTGGACAACGTCCGCGCCGCAATGCGCAAAGAAACGAAGCTGGTGATGGTCGAAACCCCCTCGAACCCGCTGCTCCGACTTTGCG
>CBESZZ010000558.1:0-3217 GCA_965534055.1 uncultured bacterium
TCGACTGCTGCGAACGGGCACGGCTCGCTGGACGCCGTGACGGTGAAGCCTTCCGGCAACCGCGAAACCTTGTCGCCGTGGGACATCCACACCGTGCTGGTTTGCTGCACGTTGGCAAACAGGTTGTTCGTGGCGGAGACCTGGAGTTCGGCGCGGCCGTATTCACCGCCGGACGCTTCTTCGTGGCGCGACGGTTCGACCAAGCCACCGAAGTGCTGCACCAACCATTGCATGCCGTAGCAGATGCCCAGCACTGGGATGTTTCGCTCCAGCAGCACCGGGTCGAGGGTCGGCACGTCATCGGCATAAACCGATGCGGGACCACCGGAGAGAATCAGCGCTCCCGGCTGCATGCTGTCCGCGACAAACACAGCGCGTTCCGGCGTCACGATGCGGCTGTAGACCCCCATTTCCCTCACGCGCCGTGCGATGAGCTGCACGTACTGCGTCCCGAAGTCGATGATGAGCACGCCGCCTTTGGCAGCGGCAACGTCCGCACCTTGGCCGTTCGCGCCCTCGCCGTTCGCACCGGGGGATTGCGGGGCGGGGACGGACTCGGTGCGGCCTGCGCTCATTGTTGTTCGCCCGAGTAGTTGGGCGCTTCTTTGGTGATCTGAATGTCGTGGGGATGGGACTCGCGCAAGCCGGCCGCGGTGACGCGGACGAACTGGGCGCGGTCGCAGAGTTCGTTGAGCGTTCGCGATCCGACGTAGCCCATGCCTGAACGGATGCCGCCGACCAGTTGGTAGACGTAAGGCGCTAGTGAGCCCTTGGTGGGCACCATGCCTTCAACGCCTTCTGGGACGAACTTCATCTTGTCCGTGACTTCGCCTTGGGCGTAGCGGTCAGCACTGCCTTGTTCCATGGCACCAATGGAGCCCATGCCACGCACGGACTTGAAGGTGCGGCCGCGGTAGAGAATGGTCTCGCCGGGGGCTTCGTCTAGGCCGGCGAACATGCTGCCGAGCATCACGCACGATGCGCCGCAGGCCAGCGCTTTGACGATGTCGCCTGAAGTGCGCAGGCCGCCGTCGGCGATGATCGGGATGCCTGCGGGTTTGGCGACGCTGACGCAGTTGAGAACTGCTGTGAGCTGCGGGACGCCGACGCCGGTGACGACGCGGGTGGTGCAGATGCTGCCCGGACCGATGCCAACCTTGATGCCATCGGCGCCAGCGTCAATGAGCGCTTGGGTGCCTTCGGCTGTCGCGACGTTGCCGGCGACGACCGGGACATCGGTGTCAGCCTTGATGGCGCGCACGGTGTCGAGCACGTTCTTGGAGTGGCCGTGGGCGGTGTCCACCACCAGCACGTCGCAGCCGGCAGCCACCAGGCGCTCCACGCGTTCGGGGTCGTGGACGCCGACTGCCGCACCGACGACAAGTCGGCCGCGGGCATCGCGGGCTGCGGAAGGGAACTCTTCGAGACCGTCGATGTCCTTGATGGTGATCAGGCCGGCGAGGCGGCCGTCTTCGTGAATGAGCAACAGCTTCTCGACCTTGTTGCGCTGCAAGATGCTGCGGGCTTGCTCCAAGGTGGTTCCTGGCGGCGCGGTGACGAGCGTGCCGTGGGTCATGACCTCGCGAACTTCAGTGTCGCGGCTTTCGACGAAGCGCAGGTCACGGCGGGTCAGAATGCCTACCACGCTGCCGCCGTCGGTCACCGGCAGGCCGCTGATCTTGTGCTCTCGCATGAGATCTTTGGCGATGCCAACCTTGGCGTCTGGCGAGAGGCAGACCGGGTCGAGGATGACGCCGTTGGCGCTGCGTTTGACCTTCTCAACCTCGGCGGCCTGGGCCTGAGCCGGGAGGTTCTTGTGGACGATGCCGATTCCGCCCTGCTGGGCGAGGGCCACGGCCATGCGGGACTCGGTCACCGTGTCCATGGCAGCGCCGGCCAGCGGGACTTGGAGGGTGACCCCGCGGCAGAATGCCGAGCTGGTCTCGACCTCGCGGGGCAGCGTCGACGCCTCGCGAGGAACGAGGAGGACGTCGTCGTAAGTGAGGCCTTCGCCTAGAAACTCAGGCACTGCGCGTCTCCGGAATGGGAAAGCAGACCTTGTATACGGGGTCTTGAGGCCCGGGCCAAGGGCGGCGTCTGACGAGGCGGCTGAAGCGAGCTCCCAATTCGACCGCTTTGAGAGGAGATACGGCCGGCAGCGCGCGCAGCGCGGCTTCGCATGGGCCTCGCTTCCACCCCCGACAGCCCTCGACCAGCCCCCGATCATCCCTCAGGCGGAGGGTCTGGGTGATGCCGCTGGCGAAGCGCCAAGGCGTTGGCCCAAGGACTCCCTGGCCACCCATCAAAAACCTTCCAAGAACCGCCCTGCACACTCTGGCGCAGGCGGGGTGGCGCGGGCACACTTCCGGTCAACGAACTGCCTTCGCGGGGTCTCGGGCGGCTGCCCCGACCCGCATCCGGAGGTGGTGTTCTTACTTCAAACCAGCGCGGCGAACCTTCGCCGCCAATCCCGGGAGCAGCCGTCTTCAGCCCGGATCGCAACGAATGTCTAGATTCACAGGACCTCGCGTCAAGATCGCCCGCCGTTTGGGCCAGTATCTCCCCGGCCTCTCTCGCAAGCAGGCCAAGCACCGCACCAACCCGCCGGGACAGCACGGCGGCGCGCGTCGGCGGAACCCCAGCGAGTACAAGATGCGGCTCGAAGAGAAGCAGAAGCTTCGCTTCAACTACGGCCTCACCGAGCGTCAGCTGCGCAACACCTTCATCAAGGCGCGCAAGACCAAGGGCGACACCGGCCACTTGCTGCTGCAGATGCTTGAGTCGCGCTTGGACAGCGTGATCTTCCGCTCGGGCCTCGCCCCGACGATTCCTGCCGCGCGCCAGATGGTCAACCACGGGCACGTGAGGGTGAACGACAAGAAAGTCGACATCGCCAGCTTCCGCATGAAGCCGGGTGAGAAGGTTTCGCTCCGCTCGAAGATGCAGAAGCACCCCATGGTGCGCGAAGAGTTCGAGCACCCAACGTTCGTGCTGCCCAACTTCTTGTCGGCCGACAAGGAGAAGCTCGAGATCGTGTTCGAGCGCGCACCAGCGCGCGATGAAGTGCTCTTGGAAGTCCAAGAGAACCTCATCATCGAATTCTACAACCGGGTCACCTAAGACCGGTTCGATGCGCCCGGCTTGGTCCGGGCTGCATTGGTTCTCCCTCGGCTATTTGCGCGCGGGATGATTCGCTCGGCAGGTTTCGCCGAGCTGA
>CBESZZ010000559.1:0-3212 GCA_965534055.1 uncultured bacterium
GTGATGCGCTTGAACCCCTGCACTGCGGCATCCAGGTCATCTCGTAGATAAGCCACAAAGGCGGCCTGATACTGCGAGTCGTGCGACTCTTCGGCGCGTGCACGGGAACGCCGCCACCACGCAAAGACCAGCCAACCAATTTCGAACAGCGTGTGCGCCTGGAACCACAGCAGCGCTCCATGCATCCACGCATCGTTGGCGTAGACGAATCGCGCAACCAACGCGACATCGACAGCGACCCACGCCGAGACGAGCAGCAACACGCCCCGCCGCGTGAGCCCCGTGCGCAGGAAGATCCACGCGGCCACGTGCGCAGCGAGGAACAGAACGAGGTTGGGCCAAAAGGCGGCGAGCATCGCCTGTGAGTCTAGGCCAGATGGCTGGAGCGGTCGCCTCATGGTCGAGGAATACGACCTGGCGTTTCCCGCACTGCCGCGACAAGTACGCAAACCCGCAACCAGGTCCGTGAACAACAATCCACCACCTGGAAAACCTCACCTCCCGAGGACTAGAACTCGTGGATCACGCAGCCGAGCTCGTCTCCGGTCGTCACGGCGGAATTCGCCGAGACCACGAAAGGTCGCGCGCGGAACGCGAAATCGCTGAGGCTGCAGCTGACCGGCATGGGCCTCGGGACCGAGCCCGACACTGCGGGCCACCGATTCAATCCCGCCGCCCCACCCACACCGTCGACTCAACGTTCTCGCCGTCTCTATCGCCGCGATGATTCGTGCCTCTCAGCGGGTAGCCTTTTGGACCGCAGGGGGAATCACCTCCGCAACCGCCGTGCATCACCAGCTCTACCTTCTGTTCACCCCCGGCCTCTGCAACGCCGACCCGTGGGAGACACTCCACGCGGCCCTTTTGGGTGGCGTCGACCTCATCCAGTGGCGCGTGAAAGAACCCGACCCATCAGGCCTGGCACGCTGCATGGCCATGGCGGCCGAGCACGGGGTCGGTGTCGTCATCAACGATGACGTTGAAGCAGCGGCGCAGAGCAAGGCGTTGGGCGCCCATGTGGGGCAAGACGACATGGACCAAGGCAAAGCCAGGAAACTGCTCGGCGACGCACGCCTCCTGGGCGTCAGCACCCATGACGAAGAGCAAATCCACGCTGCACTGCACGCGGGCGCGGACTACATCGGCTTTGGCCCGTGCTACCCGACGACGACCAAGGGCATCGCTGCGGGACTTTCCCGCGCCGCCGTTCGCGGCGCGACGCGGCTTGCGTCATCTCAGGCGATTCCGCTCTTCGCGATCGGTGGAATCACCGCGTCGAACCTGCCCGACCTCATGGAAATCGGCGTCCATCGCGTCGCCGTGTCCTCAACGATTCTCGCCGCCCGAGATCCGGAGCACGCCGCCGGCGAGCTGCGCGACCTGCTCGATCGACGCGGCTAGAGCGTGTGTCAGAACGTCGGGCGAATGAACATCGCGTCGCCGTACGAATAGAACCGATACGCCCGCTCCATGGCATCCGCATACGCGGCCAGGATTGGCTCGCGCCCGGCCAACGCACTCACCAGCAGCAACAGCGTGGAGCGCGGCAAATGGAAGTTGGTCAACAGCCCGTCGATCACCTGAAATGACTTGCCCGGATACATGTAGAGCCGCGACTCGCCGATCCCTGACCGTACGAGTCTATCCCCCGCCGCCTGCGTCTCCAGCGTGCGCGCGGCCGTGGTTCCCACCGCGATAACACGCCCCTTGCGCGCACGAGTCGCTGCTATGGCGGCGGCCGCGGACTCCGGCAACACAAATCGTTCGGAGTGCATTTCGTGGTCTTCAACGCGATCCACGCGCACCGGCAAGAACGTGCCCTCGCCAACATGCAGCGTCACTGTGGTCGTCTCCACGCCGCGCTCGCGCAGCTCGGCTAAGAGCTCGTTGGTGAAGTGCAGCCCCGCCGTCGGCGCAGCCACGGCGCCAGGATTCTTGGCAAACACGGTTTGGTAGCTCTCTCGATCCGCTGTCGGATCCGCGTCGAGTTCGCGGGCGATGTAGGGCGGCAAGGGCAGCCGCCCGTAGCGAGCAAAAAGCTCTTCCAGCGACTCCGTGCGGCCCACACCGGCAGCGAGATGCACGCGGAACCGGCCCTCACCCAGGTTCTCTTCGGCGGTCAACACCAGCGCGCCACCTTCCATGGGGATCGGCTCGCCCACCTTGATTTTCCGCGCCGGCCGCAACCTAGCCACGCCGCGCGCATCGGACCGTTCCAGCAGCAGGCACTCCACCTGTGCTCCGGTCGCCCGCGCGCCGAAAAGCCGGTAGGGCTCAACGCGCGTGTCGTTCAACACCAGCAGATCCCCAGGCGCCAGGAACTCACCCAGCTGCGCGAACCCTGCATGAGTCCGGCTGTTCGGCACGGTCTCTCCAGGGGTCATCACCAGGAGCCGCGAAGCGTCCCGCGGCGAAGCAGGTCGCGCCGCGATCAACTCCGGCGGCAGGATGAAGTCGAATTCAGCGAGGTCCACGCGGGGAGGTTGCGACGAGCCGCGGCCGGGCACAAGAGCGCTTCGAGGGAGGCTTCAGGCCCTATTTTCAAGGAATGGGAACCCAGGCCACTTCCCAGCCGGGCCGCGTAGGATGCGGGACCGCCCATGGAAATCACCGAAACCATCCTCGCCTGGACCCAATGGTCCCTGTTGCTGCTGCTTGCCGTATTCGGCTGGCACCGGGGGTCGTTGGCGTTTTCCGCATGGCGGCTGACCCGGCGCCAACGAGCGAATCGGAGCTCCACGGAGAACCCATCAACCGCGATCCCGGCGACCGAACAGCCAGAAGAGCTCCCCACCGTCACGATCCAGCTGCCGATCTTCAACGAACGTTACGTCGTGCAGCGGCTGCTGCATGCCGTCTCGAAGATTGACTGGCCGCGCAATCGCTTGACGGTCCAGGTGCTCGACGACTCCACCGACCGCACGTCCGCGATCGTGCAGCAAACCATTCAGGAGCTTCCCCGCGACCTGCAGATCGAACACCTGCAGCGCGAAGACCGCACCGGGTTCAAAGCCGGCGCGTTGGCCGCGGGCCTCGCCCACTCCACGAGCACATGCATTGCCGTGTTCGACGCGGACTTTGTGCCACCTCCCGACATCCTGACACGACTCGTTCCGCAGCTCGTGGCCGACGAAAACATCGGTCTGTTGCAGGCGCGATGGGGACACCTGAACCGCGAGTACAATCTGGCAAACCGCGCACAATCGCTACTG
>CBESZZ010000560.1:0-3212 GCA_965534055.1 uncultured bacterium
CGACCGACAAAGGCATCCACATTTTGGGTCGACCTGGCGGCGTCACGATCACCCGCACCGGCACCCTCAACGAGCCCTCCTTTGGCTTGGTCCGCTTGCCACGTGGTGAACGCTTCACGCTGCGCAACGTGACTCTCGCTGACAACGGCATCTTTCGGAACATCGTCCGCTTCTGTGAGGGGGATGTGGCTCTCGAACAGGTTGACGGACGCTGGGAACTCGACCGATGCGCGAACGTGCGCATGACTGAGTGCACGGCGACCAACATGCAAACTCCGCTTAACGTGATCGCTTCAAACGTCGCGCTGGATCGATGCGTCATCACCTCGCAGCCGATCCTGTTCAATAGCCCCGCAATTGTGGCCAGCTTTTCAAAGCTGACCGTGGCTGACTGCATCGTTCGCGCACTCTCTGTTCCCCAAGGTCCGGGAAGCTCGGCGATCCGTTGCTCCAACCCATGCGAACTAATTCTCACGGGCTCGGCCCAGGAATCGATTCTCCAGGCCGGATCGGGTGGCGACACGACGCCGGTCGCCGCAGTCGATGGCCCCATGGCCACGGCTATTGTTGACTCTGGCCTGAAAGTCTTTGGCGCCAACAATGGACCCGCGTTCGCGCCCGGCATTCTGACGACCATGACTTCCGTCCCGACCGTTCGAGTTGATGGCGCGCCCCTTGGTGGCGCCGTTCAAGTCCAGCTCGATGGCCCCGCCGGAGAGATCTACCTCATGGCCTTTGGCCTATCTGCCCCTCCACGCCAGATCGCTGGGTTCCTCGGTGAGTTCTGGTTGGCGTTTCCCACCGCCGATTCCATGGGCGTGATTCCCAACGCCGGCCAGGTGAACACGACGACCATGGTCCCCAATGACCCTGCCCTGTTGGGCTTGCAGGTGTCGTGGCAATCAATCACCACGTTTGCGAACGAACTACCGAGGTTCTCCCACCCCTCGTCGTTCACGGTTCGGATGTAGGCACGGGATTCCAACGACGAACCACTCGCGCGATTCGAGTTGAAGATGGCGACGTTCTGGCGATGAGGTTGGACGGTTCGGACTCGCGATGAGCGGGTCGGACCGAGGTACTGCACGCAAGAAGTTGACGCGGCGAGACGCGGATTTCTCCGTACCTCCGACCAGCCTCCCCCTGCCTCACCCAAGCAACCGAGCAGCGACTGCTAAACCGCATCGTCTACTCCTTGCAGCGCGCTCGCGGTGCCGATCAATGCCAGCCCGCTTGGGTTTCAACATTCCATCCAGGGACTCGCCACGGAGATCGGTGAGCCACTGCGGTTCTCCAACCGCACCGTGACGACCATCCGCCCCTGGTCCGTTGGCGTGGGAGCGTCGCGTCACGATCGACCACCCCACCGAAGCAAGACTCGTGGATGCCGGTGAGCGACAACCGAACGGGTCGCTCTTCGCGCCGAGTTCCGACAAGATGCACTCCTATGTTGCGACGCACCCTTTGCGCTTTCTCCACTCCCAGCCAACCACAACCTGCCGACCGCACGCCTCGGCGGCAAACCGGCCTTCGGTTCGCGTGGCTGGCAGTCGCTTGCCTTTGCGCTCATGGGGCAAACGCCCAGGACGGTCCGAAGATCACCGAAGATCTCTACCCCGGCCAGTACACCCGCGGTGAAGAAACGTGGATCGTGAGTCGGGTCGTCGACGACCTCTCTGGCAAGCCTGTCGTGGGCGCAACGATTCAACTCACACGCGAACACCCCACGCCGCTCGGCGGAGAGTTTTGGTCCGAGCGTGAAGCGACCACCGATGCGCAGGGATTCTTCCGCATGCGGATGGACGACCTGGAGACCGAACACCACGTGCAAGTGCTCCGCCATCCCGACCAGGGCGTGTCGTCCCGCACGGGATCTGAGCCCATCTGGCGAGTCGGCAAGCCGTTCGACGTCCCCATCCAAATTCGTGACTGGAAGAACCAACCGGTCGCTGGCGCTCTCGTCGGATTCTGCGGCTACTGCGGACACAGCCCTGACCTCGTGCACACCAAATCCGACGCGAACGGAATCGCGGTGATGCGCGGCGTCGACCCACGCAACGACATTGGCGACATCTACGTGCAGCATCCCGGACTTGCGTTGGGCTACCGATCGGTGGAGTGGCGACCAGGCGAGCCACCGCAGATCTTGTGGTTGCCGTTTCGGGCCGCGCAAAAAGGCACCGTGATCGACCACGAAGGCAAGCCTGTTGCGGGAGCGTTTGTTGGCAGCAACAACGTGCACCGTGGACCCTGGGCCAAGACCGACAAAGACGGCAAGTACACCCTCCTGGGTTCGGAAAGCCCACCCAACCAGATTCGGTTGAAGCCAAGCTTCGAGAACGAAGGCCTCGTGGTCTTTGACCCGCCAGACGTGAGTCCAATCACAGTCCAGCTCCCGGAGCCCAAGCCGAAACCCGAGGATGAAGACGAAGATAAAGTCGTGGTACTCGAGGCTACCGTCCAAGCGCCCGCAATCGCGCGAGCAGAAGCTGAGCTCGTAACCGTGCAGATCGCCGCGGTCAGCCAGCCCGGGGATGGCGACCTGTCGGTGAAAGCGTTCTGGCCGAACTGCGGATCGCAGTCCTGGACCGACGACGTGGTCGATTTGCCGAAGACCGGACCGTTCGTGCTCAGGGTTGCACCAGACGACTCGGCTAGCAGCGACCCCACGCGGGTTTACTCATTCGAGAACCTGCAGGCGTTGCCTGAGCAACCGCTCAGACTGGCCTACTTCCCACCAACCCAAATCACCGGGACGATTGTGGATGAAGAGGGCAAGGCCGTGACAGCACTCGCTCGCTGGCTGTACGATTTCGGCATGGAGGCGGGTGAACCGATGGACTTGGAAGAACCAGCAGACTGCAAAGACGGAACGCTCAACTACGCAACGACGCACATGGGTCTCGCCCTGCTGCACATCGTGCCCGAAAACAAGGACCTGCAACCGCGAGCGATCTGGGTGCAGCTTCCCGATCGTGCCGAAAACGCAACCGTCGACCTCGGCTCCGTCGTGCTGAGCAAAGAGCCGATGCTTCGGGTTCTCGGTGCGGGCGGAAAGCTGTTGACCGATGCAATCGTCTACTACGATCGACCCGGTCTGACAGAAGTTGATGCCATGCTCGAGGCGTACACGACGGACGACGGCGCATGGCGCGGGCCAGACCTCTTCGCTGGCGACGCAGTCGTGGTGCAGCTCGACGAGGACGCAGTCC
>CBESZZ010000561.1:0-3189 GCA_965534055.1 uncultured bacterium
TCGCGACGATCACACCACTACAGCTCGCCGACGTTGCGGATGGATTCGCGCCCAACGTTGACGCGGTGCTCAAGCATCCAACGCAGATGCAAATGGTGGGGGGTGACCGTCTCTACGTGCTGGATCGGCAGGATGATGACGGTGCGTTGGAAGTTGGCACCGCCGACTTCGACTTGTTGGTCCTGGACGCGACGGGGACGGCCACCACGCCCTCGGCGATGAACGTGCCGCGCTTCATGGGCGCTGGATTGGGCACGACGCCCCACGCGTTCGCGATCGACAGTTCGAGCACGCGCATGTTCGTCGTCGGCATGGACGCGCAGCATCAGGCCGCGTCGGGCGAAGTTGCAGTGTCTCTGATTCCGACGGGCTTCGTGCGCAGCTTCCTTTGGGTGGTGGATCTCACAGCTCAAGCAGCGCCAGTGGTGCGCGGCGAATGGGATGCGGCGTCCACGGAGTCCTTCCCCAGCATCAACCTGAACCGCGACTACGGGGTTGCGGGGCCTGCGTTGGCAGAGGTGTCGAAGGTCGACGCGCTCGCGCAGCCAGCGGGCATCGCGTTGATCGAAGGACCGGCTGGCATCGAGCAGATCGTGCTCACGAACCTCAGTTCGGACGTTGTTGCGTGGCTCGTGCCCGATGCGGATACGCCGGGTGGCTACGCGATCACGCGTGTTCCGGTGCCACCGTTCAACCCAGCTCCCGGGGCGCCTGGTTCTCGTGGCGAGGCTGGCTACGGGATGACGGGCCCTTGTGGAATTGCCTACCACGGCGCGTCGGTGGATCCCTCGGCACCGGGGAGCCGCGGTCTGATTTACGTCACCGGCGCGTTCGACAACTCAGTTGCAGTCATCAGCCCTGCAACGCGGCAAATCGTCGGCCGCTTCCAGCTTCGCCATGATCCGACCACTGCTGCGATTCGCGCTGGCCGGAAGTTCCAGTTCTCCGCGGAATTCAGCGGCAACGGCACGGTGTCTTGCAGCTCGTGCCACATTTGGTCCGGCACCGACGGAATCGACTGGGATCTAGGCACCGCCAATGGGCCGAACGGTCCCGCCGAGATTCATCCCTGGCTGATTGACGGGGTCGGCAAGATCGGCGACGAGTACCCTGAGTTCAAAGGCACGCTGGTTACGCAGACATTGCACGGCCTGGTGAACGCGCGCGTTGATGGTCCCGCGCAGCGGATGTTTACCAACGCGCCGTATCACTGGCGGGGCGATCGAGACGAGTTTAGCGACTTCAACGGCGCGTTCGTGGGGCTTATGCGGATGACGCCGGAGCCCGGCGCGGCGCCCGGCAACGGCATCACCGATGCGCACATGGCGGAGTTCACTGCCTACATCGAAGAGGTGGTGCACGAACCGAATCCCGAGCAAGACAAGTTCCGCGTGGTGCGCGGCGACCTGGGTGATCCGTTCGACACCCTCGATGGTTCGGGAGCGGCGCGGGGACTCAAGGCGTTCCACATCGAAGCTTCGGTCGGGCTACGGTCCTGCGTGCACTGCCACCAGCACCCAGAAGGAAGCAACAACCGCATCACCGAGTTCGCGCCGCGGAACGGCGTGAACCAACCTCTCGAAGCCGCGTCGCTCCGGAGCTTGTTCGATCGCGAAATGCTCGTGCGGGACTCGACGGCGTTCCCGGTTCCGGGCGAACGAAGGCGCACAACAAACTCTCGTGGTTTGTCCCACGACGGCATTCAAGAACCGGCGAACCCTCACCGTTCAATCAATGATTTCTGCGCGCTCTTCGTTGGGTTGATGCCTGGAACTGTGGCGCAGCAGCAGGCGTTGATCGAAGACGTCACCGCGTACGTGCGCGGCTACGACACCGGCATCGCGCCGATGGTGGGGATGACGTGGACGCTTGGCATTCATGCGCAGTTCGACACTGCGGTCGGCACGATCTTGACGAGTCAGGTGGAAGAGGCGAACGCGGGACTTGCGATCTATCTGCGGCAGGGCAGTGATCCGCAGACCCTGGTGGAAACCGGATGGTGGCAGGATCTCACGGTAGGACCGAAGACGTTCCGACTAGAGGGCACGACACAAACGCGGCCCTATGCGGACTTCGTTGCCTTCGCTGGTTCAACTTTGAACCGCGTGGTGTTGCAAACCGTGCCGGTTGGCAGCGCGAGACGTTACGCCGCGTTGGGTCGTGACGTGACGCCGCTAGTCGGGACGAATGCGCCCGCGAATCCAGGGTTTCCACCGATGGCTCCCGCGACGCACTGGGTCCATGTCGGCGCGCTTTCCGGGAACTGGGATCCCGACCATCCGACCCATCCGTTTGGCGCCGGTGAACCAAATGAAGGTTCGCTAACGCCGAGTGCCTCTGCAATTCTGCGGTTGGGCAAAGCGGTACTCGAGGCTGCCGCGAACGGGCGGGACTTTGGCCTGCGCGGGTTGCGTCACGAACCACCGCGACGGTTTCGAGTGACTGGTGACAACATCTTGGCCGGCGCAGAGCTTGGGATTGGCTTCGTGACACCTGGCGGGACGGTCGTGCCGATGTGGCTACCGATCTTCCCTACGAAGCACATGGATGCGGTCGGTTCGCGCATTTGGGAAACGACCGTGGAAGCCGATGACCTCACGACCATGGGTTTGTTGTGCGGTAGCCTGTGGACCCCCGGCGTGATGGACGTGATCCGGTTCCGCCCGCCATCGCAGCCGTTGGATGCGGCGGCGAACAATCGGTTCACGATGACTGTGCGCAACGAAGACGGATCAATGTCCATGCCCACGTGGCAAGCACTGACCGTGCAGTACGACAGGTAGCACAAAGCTCGGGCGTGGTGCCTGGTGCAATGCGCGACATTTTTCCGCATCCGACTGGCCCCCGCAAAGGCGGCGTGCTGATTGAAGAATCCGCGTGCGGTTTCGAATAGAACGCTCTTCCCGGAAGGAGTGTCGAATCTACATGAGGCAGTCGGGCGTCTTGCGTCGGAGAACTCTCCGAGTGGACGTGGGACGCGGGGCCGTTGATGTAGCAAGACCCTCCATCCGGGGGTGATGTGCGCAGTGCGCGCGTCGTCCGATGGCTCCGGCCCGCGGGCCGGTTTCTCCCACGTTCCTTGGAGTTCTTATGCGTTTCGCTCACTCGCGTCGCGGCTTCGTTGCTGCGCGTTCCCCCGTCGTGTCTTGTTCGGCCCTGTTGTTGCCGGTGCTTGCCGCTGTCGGTGGC
>CBESZZ010000562.1:0-3178 GCA_965534055.1 uncultured bacterium
CCTCGCGTGTGTCTTCCAACGATCTCCCGCTTCGCTGCGGGATCTACGCGACTCGAACACCAACGATCATTGATGTTTCCCTCCAACTCCTTTGTCCTGTTGCACAACCCGGCTTGCTCCAAGAGTCGTGCGGCGAAGGCGCTCTTGGAATCGCGGCAAATCGAGTTCGTTGAACGTCACTATCTGCTTCAGCCGCTGAACGCTGCAGAACTGCACGCGCTGGTCGTCGCGCTTGGGAATCCTGATGGCTCAGTTTGGCTCCGGTTGGATGCTGCAACTGCGGGCGCACGGCTGGTGGCGCTAGGTGGGCCGCTTGAGCCGCTGATCGAACTCGCGGTGGGAGAACCGAGCCTGCTGCAAAGGCCGATTTTGGTGCGGGGCGATGCAGCCGCGGTGGGGCGTCCGATGGAGCAGCTCGAGGCGATGTTGCCCAAGTACGACTAACCCATCCCCGGGATGCGCGCTGGCTTGCTAACGCGGTTTGGCAGTGCGCTTCTTCTCAGCCAGAAGCTCGAGCACTTGTCGCACGACCGTCTGATCCCAGTCTACGAGGATGGATTGGGGGCCGAACCCGTCCCGCGAGACTTCAACAGTTGCCACCGTGCGTGACTCTCGGCCAGAGACTCCACTCTCCGAAATGCGGAGCACGATCTCGTGCGTTCCATCCAAGGAGAGCGGCACACTTGCCGTGTTGGTCGCGGACAGCTCGTCGCCGCCGCTCTTGCCCAAGGATGCTCGGGGAACCGAGTTCGAACGCCCCCGCACCTGGTCGTAGACCTGCAGCGAGGACGGCAGCCCGGTATTGCCTTTGTAAACCATCGAGACCCGCACTGCCCGATCGCCCAGCATCTCGCGAAGACCCGGGAAGGTCAGGTTGACCGGAAAGATCTTCGCAAGCTGCAGGTAGTTCTCGCCTGGCGTCAGTGGACCCTTCACTGGTCGGAATCCATTGGCGAGGATCTGCACGTCCATGTTGGGTAGACGTGATGCGATCGTGGCGCGCCCGCTGCTCAGCGTGAACCCGCGGAACGACGATTTGCTGTTCTTGTTGTTCTTGCTAATGGGATGCCCGGTGGAAACGACCACCCCGCTTGCACCCGTCGCGGGTGCACCGGACGGATCGGTGCAGATCACGTCATAGCGGAACAACGTGCCGCGGAGATCGAAGGTGGTCACGCGGATGTCTTGGTCGGGACCCGGAACAATGAGGACGTTTTCGACCTTCGCGAACGGCTCAGGGTCGCCTCGCATCGTGACGGTGAAGTCGTACCGGAGGTTCGGCTGCAGATCCAAGGATGCAGTGGCAGGGAGCCCAGGGCCGCGGGTCTTCACGCCGTCGGATTCGCTGGAGCGGTGCCCATTGCCCTTGGCTTCCAACCGGAAGAGGTTGTTCCACTGCAGATCCGGCAGGAAGAGCTGCGCCTTCAGTTTCCCCATGCGCGGGATCTCAATGCGCATCGGCTCGCCGAACAGCATCACTGGTATGCGGGGCTGCCGCACGTGTCCGCGCTTGCTGAAAGCTAGGACTAGGGATTCCGACTCCTTCTGGAGTTTGGGTGGTGCGCCAAAGATCTTGAACACGCCATCGCTGTTGGTGCGCACTCGCATGAACGCGATGTTGCGAGTTCGGTTCTTCTTGCTGGCGTCGGCCGCCACGAGCCGCACATCGCATCGTTCGATCGGCATGCCGCGGTCATCGACGACGACACCGGAGCACAGGGTGGGCGCGGGCTCGAACTCGAGGACTCCCAAGTCAATCGTCCCAGATTCGGGAAGGCTCGCCACCTCGGCTTGAGCGCGGACGGGGATATCAAGATCGCGGGCACCATCGAAGTCGAGGGTCCACGGTGGGCGTCTCGAACTCGCGCGGATTGCAACGGTCTCGAAGGCGCCCTGCTCGCTCACGGTGACGTCCCAGTTTTCGTTCCGTCCTCTCTCGCGCGTGATCTGCAGATGGACTTTCTTGGGGATGGTGACTTCCTCGGACTGCGCCAGGATGCCGCGGATTGCGCAGGCGCGGTCGGGGAGCACGATCTTGATTCGCACCGATTCACCCGCCTTCGTGGGGCCTTTGATGAACGATGACGTCAGGCTGCCGCTTTCGAACGTGAACATCGGCTGCAGTTCTTGGTCGATGCCGATGTACGGAAAGAACCAAGTCGTCGCCGGAAACCGACGCACGGCCGACAAGCGGTCAAGTTTGGAGGACTTTCCATCGTTGGTTGGTTCCCGTGGTTCCGCGTAGAATTGCGTCTCACGGGTTTGTCCATCGCCGCTCGTGACCGTGATCGAGTGCGCGCCTGGCATTTCGCGCATTTCTTCCAACGCGATCGTCAATGACTTTCTCACGTTGGAGTTCCAGTTGCCGTCCGGTGCAAAGACGACCTGGTTGTTGAGCAGCACACGCGCGTCGCCTAGGCCCCGCGTGAGTGCGCGGACCTCGTTGGTTGTGGAGTTGCTCCGCATGGACGGAGTGACCTTCGTGAGCTGGAGCCGACCAGGGGCTTCAACGGGCCGTCCGGCGCGATCGACGAGCGTGACGATGATGCTGCCTGTCGGTGGCATGCCGAGGACCACGGGTGGTCCATCCCAATCGGCCTTCGTGACATCGGCAGGTTCGTCGTGCCGGCCGGGGAAGGCCAGCATCCCGCGATGCCATTCCGCGTCGTCTTTCCAAAACATCTGCACATGGTCGATGCGCACGATGCCGTACTTGCCCGTGATGCCTGACCACATGATTTGTTCGGTCATCTTGGTCGGCAGCTTTGGAGTGATCCCGCCCAGGGTGACGTCGCGGTTCCACCGGATTGAGGAGAGATGGTTAACTTGCCGGTTGGAGCTCTTGCGTTCCGTGCGGACCCTCAGGGCGACCGGGACTCCGCCACGAATCTTCCCGTCCGCTCCCTTCGTCATCAGTGAGAGTGAGTGGTCCGCGGCGATCGGCAGAGAGAGGTCGATGCCGTCGCGCACCTGGTCGCGGATGCTGTTGCGGCGGAAGATCACGCCGCCAAACATCCGTTCGCCTCGGACCGTCGCTCGGGCCGCGACCCGGAGAGACCGGAACCCTGACGGCATTTGTACGCGACCGTCGGCGTCGGTCGTCGCCCGCCCGCCGCGTGATTGAAGGAAGGCCCAGCGGGACGCATCGCGTTCTAGTTCGACGTTAAGAAGTGCACGG
>CBESZZ010000563.1:0-3176 GCA_965534055.1 uncultured bacterium
GTGTCGGTCTTCGAGTCGGTCTTGGTTGCCGTCGCGCCGTCGGCGTCGCGCACGCCTTCTGCCGTGACCTCCACGCTGGGCGCCTCGGTCGAGTTCGACGTTTTGACGCCTCGTTCGTCGTGGCGTTCAGCGGTCACAACCAGTCGGTTGCCGCTGCGCTCAACTTCGATGTCGTTTTCGTTCATCCCCGGCATTTCGAACCGAAGCGAAAACGTCGTGTCGGTTTCGAGGACGTCGATGGGCGGAACTCGCACACCGGAAGTCGTTTCCCGGGGGTCGCGCAAACTGTCGAAGAGACCGTCCAAAAGGTTGACCACGGTCGTGGGGCGGAAGAGAGCGAATGGATCGCGGAAAGTGTTCATCGTTCGAGACTCCTGTTTGTCCGATGGTTGCCGCGCAGTCGTTCGAACGTCGAACTTGCGGCGGTCGACCAGAAGCAATGCTTGGGCCAGAGGCGTGCCATCGCGGTCAGAAGTTTCGGAAGTGCTTGCAGGTAAATCGGTTAAGAGTGCGTCTATGGAGGTCGTCGGACCTGGAAGAAGGCGCAGAGCCGGCGTCATCGGCTGCCATGCTTGCGATGCATGGGGTGCTCGGGCTGCCAACTTGTCGGCGTCCGGTTCGCAGAACAATTGATCCGCTGGTGCCGGTTGGTGCGTCGAGCGGCAGCGTCCGCTCGGTGTTCGATTCAGTCTTCGGCCAGCATGCTCTGCAGCGCGGACCAAGTCTTTTTGCGATTGAACGCGTCCCATGCCGTGGTCAATTCGCGGCGTGCGTCGGCAGCGCGGTTGCCAAACACCGACGCCAATGCGCCCACTGCCATCAGCGCGTTTCCGGGTACCGACGCGCCGTGCAGGGCGCCCCAGTCGAGCAACCATTGCCTCGCCAAATCGGCGTCGTGGAACCTGCCCAAGATGCTTTGCAGCTTTGCGGTTCGGGTCAGCCAGCGGTTGGTGCGCTTCCCAAACGCAGGAGCGACAACTTCCATCGTGTAGCGCAAGCGCTTCACCGCCAGTCGAAGGTCGTGGGCCGATTCGTTGTCGCCATCGTTGCCGAAGACGCGGCCACGCTTGCGAACGCGTCGTGCGGCTCCCGAAACCGCGTAGCCGGCGATCTCACCCAAGGTGAGTGGCGAGTCTTGCGATGACGTCTGCAGGTGCCTGGTGATGCGTTCGCGCGCGTCGCGCATGTTCGTAAGCCGCTGCTCGTCTTCCAAGAACCGCAGAAACTCGGTGTGCGCTTGGTGACGCATCTCCATCCAAACTCCCGCGATCGCGGGAACGTTTTCACGAAGGAAACCGGCCAACTCCGCGGTGACGTCCGGGAGGCTCTCGAGCATGACATCGAACTCGCGCACCGGCCCACTCATGCGGCCCGTCTGCTGCAGCAGCGTGCGGATGAAGTCGCGATCCTCTGGCCCGACCAGTTGTTTGACTGGATCGCTGACGGTGCCGAAGGCTTTGAGTGCAGACCGCGCGCGTCGTCCAGCGACCCGGAACTTGCGCATCGCGTTTGGCAAGGTCCCGGCCCGAGCTCCTGCTTCCATCCGCCGCATCTTGTCGAGCTGGGTGTTCGAGTAGAGCCAGAGTGCGTGAGCGGCAGGCGTGTCCGCGGTGATATTCGGAGTGCTCTTCGGTGGGAGCGCGAGTCCCAGCATGCGCAGGCTCCGCGCTAGCTTGTTCTCTTCCGACGGTGCGAGGTCCAGCTGTTGCGTGAGCGCCTCGATTGCACCAACCCAGCGATCGGCGTCACCCTGCTTCACCTCCAACTCAAGCTCGGTGAACTCGGCATGCGTGCCTGCGCCGCAATCGGTGACCTTCACGTGATCGAGGGCCAGCTCAGCCATGCCCTCGTTGAGTTGTCGTCGATCCCGGCGAACGTGCAATCGCACGACCGGTTTGAGTGGCGCTCCCGCAACCAGCGGTTCGACTTCGCGTCGAAGGCGCGGCGGAAGTTCGCGCGCATGGGTCGGCAGTGGCCGATTGGTCCATGGAAGTTCAATCTCCCTTCGCGTGATCGCTCCTTCCGGTGTCTTGCGACCTTTGCCCTTCCAACAAAGGACGGCGCCATCATCCGCGACTCGAAGTCGCAGACCCTGTCCCGCGAGCTGAAGACTGCCCAACGCATCGTCGAGGTAGCGGTCTTCGTGTTCCGCTGAGGTGGCTCCGGTGGATGTCAGGCCCAAGTCTGCGAGCTGCGCATCCACGGAGCCGACACTGACAGGGCCGCGGGCGAGCCTTTTGAATTCGGTTTCCTCTGAGGGCATCGTCATGCGCTTTGCAGGGTGCCAGGTTTCAGGCTGTTGGGGCCGTTCGGGATCATTGCAACACGAGCTCGATCTGGCGGTCGAAGACGTCGCGGAACATGGCGCTCTTGCGCTTGAGCGCGATTCGCTCCAGCGCCAACTTTTGCTTTTCCTTACCGGGACCTTGGGGTGGAGCGGTGACGTGGATGAACAGCTGTTCGTCTGCCATGCTGACCTTGAGGTTGGAGAGGCGGGATGAGTGGTGACGGTCTAGGGCGTCCGCAATGCGCAGGATTGCGGCGAGGCTGCGGACGACGACGCGGTCCTTGCGACGCAGGGATCGGAAGCCGTCGTGGTGATCGCTCGGCGTCGCACGGCGGTGGTAGCGAGCGACCAATGCGACCAATTCGCGCTCTTCGTCATCCAGTCCAACCAGCTCGCTTTCGCGGATGATGTAGTAGGTGTGCTTGTGGTGCCGGGAGTTGCCGATGATCACGCCGATGTCGTGAAGCACGCTGGCAGCCTCCAGAATGAGCCGTTCGCGATCGTTCAAGCCGTGGAGCTTTCTGGTTTGATCGAACAGCGCTCTGGCGTGGCTCTGCACCGCATCCGCGTGCCCGGCGTCGTACCGCAATCGTTCGCCAAGTGCTCGACAGGACGACAGCACGACTTCGGCGCGATCGACCGTCGCGCTGCCGCTCCCGCCGACTTGTCTAAGCTCTTCGAGGAGGCCATCTCGCATCCCCACTCCGGGTACTAGGATCTCCTTGGCTCCCGCGGTTCGCCCAAGCCTGAGATACACCACGCCTGCTGGAAGAATGGTGTCGGCGCGGTCGGAGCGCAGACCCCGGTCGCTCATGCGTTCCGCATGGGTGAGCATCGAGAGCTCTGCCAGCTCCTTCTCGATGTCCTCTAGCCGAAGCGCTGGAACATC
>CBESZZ010000564.1:0-3163 GCA_965534055.1 uncultured bacterium
GCTCACTCCGATATTTTCCTTCTTGTTGATTAGGACGATGTCCCACATGAAGAATTCGTTCGGGCTCGCAACCGCTGCAATCGCCATGGTTCCAGTCCCATCGGGATCGATGGTGTACGTCCCGAAGGCCTCCTGGTTGGTGTTGAAGATCTGTCCCTCAATGTTGAGGCTTTGGGTTGCGAACGAAATAGTCCCCGATCCGTCGAAATCTATGTAACCGATGGCGGCCGCCTCACCCACGAGTGCTCCCTGGAAGATTTCTCCCTCGGAAGCAAACGTGTAGCGTCCACGGACGTCGCGATCGCAGAATCCGTGAGGGGGGGTGGGAACCGCCCAAGCGATGAGGAGCCCGACGCCGAGGAGGATGAGAGTTAGTTTGCCGATCGTCTTTGCGTAAAGCATGAGATGAAGTCCTTCGGTCGAGACGGAGATCTGACCAGTCATTGCGTTCCGGGAGGAACCGATCAAGACGCGATCTACCTTTGGCGTTACGAATCTCCACGGCCCCAAAAAATCCCCAGTGCAGGGGACACTGCACATTACCGACATGGCACCGATCTCCCAACTCCACCCAGCGACTCGATCACCGTGAGTGCGGTAACTGTGGCGACCGCTGCGGTAATTGGCGCCCTTGTGCGGGAGTATCACCCGCATCCTGCGAGTTCGTGCGCTGCTCACTCAGCGGATCACGCTACGAATTCGCAACGTGGCGCCGGTGCACCCCACCTGCATTCGCCTCGTTCCCATTGAAGTTGCCGTCGCTCGCTTCGAAGACGGGCGAGCATCAGCACGAGCGTGCGTAGGTTGCGGGTCTACTTCGGTGGGATCCGCAGTGCGGGAACCTGTTGCGTGTAGCAGTGAACCCCACCGCCCGCTTTCGCCATCGCGTTGGCCTGGATCGGTACCACGCGGTCGAACAGTTCACGAAGAATCGCAAGCGCGGGCTCGTCCTGCGCGCGGTCGCCGCAGACAGGCACGTAGACCACACCGCCGCCGGAGCCGATGTAGAAGTTCATGTGGACGATGTCGTCCGCAAGCGGCAGCTCGATGACTTTCAGGCCCGCGCGCTCAAGTCGTTTCTTGGCGTCGAGGCACGGCTTGTAGTTCACGTCCGCCTCATCGTCGGTGGTGTGCAGGAGGACGGTGTTCTTGGCGATGAACTTGAGCAGCCCGTCGACGTGCCCGTCGGTGATGGGGTCAGGGTTCAGGCCTCTCTTGATCCAGACGATGCGCGCGAGGCCGAGCTTCTCTTTGAGCTCGCGTTCGACGCGGTCCTTTGACCAGTTCGTTCGATTGGAGTGCAGCACGCACTGCTCCGTCACGATGCCGGTCTGGCCCTTGTCGGTGGACCCGATCTCGATGGCTCCGCCTTCCAGCACGAGATCCGAATGCACGGCGGTCCAACCCATGATCTTCGCGATGGCTTTATTTACGCCGACGTCTTCCTGCCAGCCTTCGTATTTCTCACCCCAGCCGTTGAACTTGAAGAGCACGGCGCGTCGCTCGCCGTCTGTGTTGCGCACGATCATCGGCGCGTTGTCGCGCGCCCAGTCGATGCGGAAGGCGTCGTCGACGTGCAGCTGGACCTTGGGATCGAGAAGTGCTCTCGCCTGATCCTCGTCGTCCGAATGCACGAACATGATCACCTGTTCGTGCTCTTGGAGCGTGTTGGCCAACGTCGCGGATTCTTGCTGAAGCGCCCGGGTCTTGCGGCCGTACGAATGGTGTGCGGGGAAGATCAGAACCGTGGCTTCGTGGGCTTCCCATTCATCGGGAAACACGAACGAGCTTGGAGCCTCAGGTTCTTGTGCCATGCAGCTGCCAAGAATTAGCAGGGACGCAAATGCGAACTTCTTGTGCATCGGGTTAATTCTCTTTGAAGTCGTAGTAGGTCGGGTCAAGCACCGGCGGGCAGAAGTCTGACCGCAAGAGCAGTGTCTTCACTGCCCACAGTTCGTCGAAGACTCGATACGCGAGCGCGGTGTCGTCCAAGTAGCCGACGCCGTCCGATCCGCCCGTTCCTGGCCGTCGGCCGATGACGCGTTCAACCATGCGGGCATGGCGCTGGCGGAAAACCACCGTGGCTTGTTCGACTTCGATCATCGCTTCGATCACCTGTGCTGGCCACGCGAGTAGCGGCAACGTGCGGTAGGTCTCAACGAAGAGCAGCGCGGCGCGCAGACGTCGCGTTTGGGCAGCAACGTCGGGGTCTGTGATGGTGGTGGCGTGCAGGAATTCCGCTGCCTGCTCGCGCATCGCGGCATCCCGCGCTGCGCGTTTGGCGAGTTCTGCCTCAGGCAGACCATCGCGGCGTGCCTCGGTGAGCAACTCTTCGTGGGCCCTGGCGTGGCCATCGAGGTAGGCATCCAGGAATGTAGCGACCACCGCGGCGTCGCCCGGATCTTCTGGCCGCGAGCCCTGAATGGGGGCGCGCAACAACCAGGAGTAGAGCGCGTCTTTCAGCGACGGAAGATCTTGTTCCCGGCGCGTCACCCGGTCGTGTGCGGAGGACGGTGTGCCGTCGGCGTGGAGCAACGGTGCTTTGAAGTCTGCTGCGAAACCGACCGGAATCCGCGCGGCTTCGGTGAGCCCCATGAGGATTTCGATCTCGCGATGCTGCGCGGACTGGAAGCCACTGGCCGGCGACAGCTTGTCACGGAACTCCAGGTAGGCGTTCGTGGGCATGGTCTCCATCAGTTCGAAGTGCTGTGCAGCAAGTCGAAAGATGATGGCGACGCGGCGAAGGCTCGCGACCGAGGCGGTGAGCTTCGACTCCGGAACGAACGCCTTCCGGAAGAGGTCGCGCACGGTTTCGAACTCGCGAATGACCAGCTTGAACCAAAGCTCGTCAATCTGGTGGATGACCACGAACCGAAGCTCAGCGTCGCTGAGCAGCGCGTCGTCGCCCTCCACACCGCCCTGTAGGGCGATCAGTTCTTCAACGCGGATGTAGTCCCAGTAGTTCGTGCGCTGCGCCATGCGGGAGTTGTAACCCGCGGATTGCGTGCGCAACAGGCATTGGACTGTTGCCGGAGACGGCGCGTGGGCCGCATCCGGTGGACCGACGTGCGATCAGCTCTGGATCGAGAACGTGAACTCGAGGCTCTCGGTGGCTGGGCCGACCGTGAACGTTTGCTCGGTGTTCTTGAAGTCGACTAGCTGG
>CBESZZ010000565.1:0-3147 GCA_965534055.1 uncultured bacterium
GGTCCAACCCGGCCCACTCGACGTCGCTTGGTGCGTAGGGTCCGCGGCGTCCAACGCACCGCCGGCGAATGCGCGCCAGGTCACCGCACCTGTCGCAATAAGACTGTCTATCGAGGGCGTGTTCGCTTCCCGCAACGCGTCTGCGCGCACGCCGTCTAACCCGATGACCAGAACATGTCTGGTGGGGGTTTGGGCGGTGGCGCCTTGAAGTGCGGCTAGCGCGGTGAGGAGAGCGAACAACGGGGAGCGGTGGGGGTGCACGCCCGGGAGTCTACTCGGAGTCTTATTCAGCAAGTCCCGGTTGCCGGCCATTGCCAAGAATTACTGAAGATAGCGAAGCTCGCTAGCCCCCTTGAGTCGCACTCTGGACGAACAGGTATCCGCCAAGGACCAAAACGGCGATGAACACCGTTTCTGCCAGCATCAGCAACACCGGCGACCATCCGACCTCTGCGATTTCTCGCAGTGCCGTTTTCATGCCGACGGCTGAGATCGCGACAACCAAGCACCAGCGGGACAGCGTGCTGCCCGCGTCGATCGCGACCGTAGGAATCAATCCGAAACTGTTGATCGCCGCGAGAACGATGAAGACCCACAGAAAGGCAGGGAACGAGGTGCCGCCCGAGTTCACGGTTGCTCGCTTGCGAAACATCACCATGACGACAAAAACAATCGGTGCCAACATCGCGACTCGCAACAGCTTCACCAGTGTCGCCACATCGCCCGCAGGATCCGAGATCGAGTATCCCGCGCCAACGACCTGAGCGACATCGTGGATCGTGCCTCCCAGGAAGACGCCAGCTGCCAAGTCGTCAAGATCGAACAATCCGGCGATGGCGGGGTACGCGATCATCGCGATGGTGCTCAGCGCGGTGACGCCAATGATGGCGAACGCCAATTCGCGGTCTGCATTTTTCCGGCCGGGCAGCACCGTGGCGAGAGCGATTGCGGCCGATGCACCGCAGATCGCGACCGAGCCACCGGTGAGTACTCCAAACTCGGTGCCTAGCCGCAAACTCCGTGCGAGAAGGACGCCAAACACCGTGGTGAGTACCACCGCAACACAAACGAGCAGGGCGGATTGCCAGCCGAGATCCACCAGGTTTGCGGCCGTGATTCGCAGGCCTAGCAGTGCCACACCGATTCGCAGCATCGTTCGTGCGCAAAACTGGATGCCTGGACCGCAGCGTTCGTCATCACCGAGGAAGTTCACGGCCATGCCGAGCAACAGGGCGAACAACATCACCGGCGCACCGTAGTGCCGAGCAAGAGCTGAAGCAGCCAAGGCCAGCAGCACAGAAACGATGGTCCCGGGATACAGCTGGGTCACGTGCCGGGTCAGGCTGAATTTTTGCGTCATCTTGGACGGTGTCTGGTCGCGGAAACGCAGTGCATTTGGGTCACTCCTCAAGCGAGTGCGAGAGGAGCAGCGTGATTCACCGCTCACTTGGGCCCAACGTTGTAAGCCCTAGAGCAGCATTCCACTCTTGATCCCCCCGATCGTCATCACCGCGCGCCGAGTTGCCGGTGCGCTGCCGATGGCTTGGTCGGCGGCCACGTTTGATTTAGCGACAGGGTTTTCGACCCAGCCGTACGCCGACAACCTTGCGAACGCGTTCCACGTGCCGATCAGACCGGTGCCGATATGTGGGGGTGAATGGTTCAGATGCTGGTCGACTGGTGTTTGGTGATGTCGGAAGCGACGATCATGGACGTGGTTGTCGCCAAACATGAGTCCGGCCATGTCAGTGTGCGGTGCGTCCCTCGAACCGCTAGCCTGACCGGAACACCGATCACTGGATCACCTGACTCCCACCAGGAAACCCACGCATGTCGAACCGCACGTTTCACAAGTGGAGGCCGCACCCGTGGCATGGCCTCAGCATCGGTCCAGAACCGCCGTCGCTCCTCCACGCATTCATCGAGATCACGCCGTTTGACCTGGTCAAATACGAGATTGACAAGGAGTCGGGGTATCTGCGCGTGGACCGTCCACAGCGAACGTCGTCTCTTCCTCCTGCTCTGTACGGTTTCGTTCCACGCACTTACTGCGGGCCTCGAGTTGCTGAGCTGATGGCTGGAGCGAAGCACGGAGATGGCGATCCGTTGGATGTGTGCGTCATTAGCGAGCGCCCGATCAACCGCGCGGAAACACTGCTTACGGCGCGCGTGGTCGGAGGGCTACCGATGCTCGATGGCGGTGAGGCTGACGACAAGATCATTGCCATCTTGGATGGAGACTATCAGTGGGGCGGCCTTCGCGAGTTGGACCAGCTGCCGCAGGTGCTCACCGAGCGCCTTGTTCACTACTTCTCCACTTACAAGCTGTCGCCAGGTCAGGCCTCTACGGTCGAGCTTGGCGAAGCCTACGGGCGGGCACACGCAGAGCTTGTGGTCCGAGCATCGATGGAAGACTACGCCGCGGAGTTCGGCGCGACCCCAAGCGTGTAGAGCTGGGCTTCGTCGTTCGAACAGAGTCGATAAGTCAGCGACAGGCGTTCACATGAGTTGGCCTTGCTCACTGCGTCCTCCGTACCCGCTACGCAATCGAGGACTTGGGAATCGCACGGGTTCGACGCGTTCCCGTGCGACAAGCACGCGCTAGGTGCTCTCGCTTGGTCGATGTGCAGGAGTCGAGAAGCGAAGGGACTGCGAAGCACAGCGCAGGTTCACGAAAGTGCAGGGCTCTCGGTCGATGCGGGCTTCAAGCACAGCCAAGCGAGAAGGCAGACGAGTGCCACCTTCTGCGTAACCGGAACGACGAGGGTCAGCTCTCCCCCGTTCTGAACGAAGGCGTAGCTCACGAAGTTCACCAGCGACGCGATCAGCATGACGAGAAGAAGCGCGCGGCGAATGGTCTTGCCGTCAGATGAGCGCCAATCGACCACGGCCACGACCGCTGTAGGCACCAGGCCAGCAGCGCCGGCGGCGAGAGTGATCACTCCGTGTGGCAGCGGAATTGCGAAGGCTTGCTCGACGCAAATCGCCAGCGTCAAAGCCGTGGCAACGCCGCCGAGCAACCGATTGCTCGTGCGCCAACGACCGCTGACGGGTGCATGCCACCACAGGGGCAACAGACTGCCGAGAACGAGAGCCACGGCGCCGGCGTTCATCGCGATCGAGCCGACGAAATTCGAGCGTCCGTCC
>CBESZZ010000566.1:0-3143 GCA_965534055.1 uncultured bacterium
ATTGGCCCAAACCAATTGCTTGAGCTGGGAGATTCGCGGTTCCTGAACCGCCGCCTCTTCGAAGGCTTGCCCGCGCCACTTGCAGGAGTGGCGCGGGCTTTTTCATTTCACTTACTTCGATGCATTGCATCGATCGGCCCGCGACGCTCAGTCTTCGTGGGCAACCTGATCTTGTTCCACGGCGGCGGAGTGCGGGGATCGATGCGCAACGGCAGGGGTTCCGAAGCCTCCACGCGCGCGAGCGCGAGCTCGTCGACTCGCCAGCACTCCAGATACTTGTCCATGGTTCCGCCGACGACTTGGTCGCCTGAGACTGCAAGGTCAAACACCGCCGTAGGCGGGGTCAGCGACACCAAGAAATCTCCGGTCGCAACGGACCAGATTCTGATCTCACGATCGTAGCCGCCCGAGCTGAGCAGACGTTCACCACCGTCGACAAACGCAAGGGCCGATGGACAACGTCGATGACCAATCAATTCATGGACGGGCGCGCCGGTGGCGGAGTCGAACAAGCGCACTCTGGAATCCGCACCAGCGCTAGCAACGCGGAGACCGGTTGGATCCACGGCGACCGCTGAAACCCAACCTTCGTGTGCGCGATCCACGCGCCATCGCTCCGTGCCATCCAATGCCGAGCAAACCAAATCGCGCGACGACACGCTGATGAACCACTCACCATTTGGATCCATTGCAACCCGAGTGACGTAGTGAACGTGCAGTTCGTCGAACGTGCGGGTTGGTTTCGAAGCGTCCACGGGCGCAAGCAACACCCGACCATCGGCCGTCCCCAATAGGCAGTGCGCACCCTGTGGAAGCCAACACCCACTCGTGACTCCGGCGCCTACATCGACGCGACGTATCAACGCGCGGGTGCTTGCGTTCCACAGCGCCCAGCTACCGTCCAGCGAGCCGGTGAGCAGCAGAGTCCCATCGGGCGATTGCTCTAGCACCGTCACACGGTCGGTGTGAGCGGTGGCCTCACCCTCTGTGAGCGCAAGCTGCGCGCCCCTCGTCGTTAGGTCTGAGCGCACCACGTTGCCGCCGTAGTCCCCGGCCCACGCAGAAGATCCTGCTTCATCCCAGCAGACGGACAGGATCGCGCGCGGTGTCGTCGGCCCGAGTCGTTCCCATGACCGCGGTGCAGCCAAATCGTAGCGGCTCAACTCGCCGTGCTCGGAGACCGTGATCACCGCCTTCCCATCCGCCGGCATCACCATCCCGGCCAACTGCCCTCTCGGGCCAAGAAACTGCCGATCGGGACCGGGCACTCGTGCGCGGGTTGCGTACCACCGCACAAAGCCGAACCGCCAAACCGCAGCGAGAGCGCCGTCCCGTCGGATGTTGCAGAAGTTGAACCCGTTGCCGTAGTCCATCCGCGGTTCATCTTCGCGCCAAACAGTGAGTCTGGTCTCTGTTCCCCAGGTAGCGACGACGAATTCGCCACCCGGCGCGATCGCGACGTGATGCACACCTAGCGAACCCGGATCCACTGCGTGGCGCTGAAGCTGAGTCCCCGTCCGTGCATCGGCAACGCAAACCGCTCCGTCAATGCCGCCGGTCACGATGCGTTCGCTCTCCTGGTCCACGGCCATGGTTCGAACTAGACCTTGATGCGCTTCCATGCGATGCACGGTTTGTCCCGTCGCACGGTTCAGCACTTCGACGGCACCACCCACCATCGCAACCACAAGGCGGTCCGAGCCTAACGTCGCAATTTCGCACGCCAGTTCCGTGGACTCCGCACCCTCCGCGGCGCGCCCTTCAGTCGTTGCGTTGTCGCGTATCACGCGAACCTGCGCGAACCGCTCGCCGCCGACCGGCGTGCTGCGCTCGATGATCTGACCATCGGTCGTCACCAACACCACCGAGTCTCCACCTGGCACGCACGCCAGCGCCTTCATCTTTTCGACTTCGATGCGCTGCGTCTCACCACGGTTCGTGTCCACGATTACCAGAACGTCGCGGTCGCCGTCCAGCAACACCGCGAGGGCTGAAGCTTCATCCCAAACGAACTCCCCGACACCCTTGCTCAGCGCTGCGGAGCCAAGACTCTGATGCTCGATGCGCGACCACAAGTGCCGCCACTCCCAACCGCGATGCTCTACGGGAGCACGCAACAGGAGTTCGCGGGCCTGCTCAATGTCCGGTCGCTCGCGAAGATAGAACGCGGCGCTCTGCACGAGACTCGCATAGCTGGCCCGTCGCGCTTCGCCCGTGAGCCGCACGGCTTCTTGATTGGACCGCCGTTCAGACATTGCGACGAACACCGACGACGCGGTGAGCAACACCAACCCGACAAGCAATCCCACGGTCCACGTAGGGTGACGCTGCGCAAACCGCATGGCCGCGAGCCAACGACTTGGGCGGCGAGCGGCGATTGGTTCGCGCCGCAAGCATCGACGGAGATCGGCAGCGAAATCCTCAGCGCGCGCGTAGCGGCGTCCGGGATCGCGATCCATCGCGACCAGACACACGGTTTCGAGTTCCCAACTGACACGCCGATTCGCGGTGCGCAAGCTCGGCACGGTGCCGGTGAGGATGCGACGGCGCGTGTCGTGATCGCTGTCACCGAGCATCGGATTGCGCAGGCTCAACATCTCGTAGAGCGTGACTCCGAGCGAGTAGACGTCGAGGGCCGGCGACGGCACGGGACGTTCACCGCGAATCACCTCGGGGGCCGTGTAGGGCAGCGAACCCAACTCTGTTCTGGTTCGCGTGAGATCCTGCGATCCTTCAACTGCCGCGAGTCCGAAGTCGACCAGCCGCGGCCGACCATCCTTGCCGAGCAAGATGTTCGAGGGCTTCACGTCTCGGTGCAGGATTCCTCGCGCGTGCGCGTGAGCCAGGGCATCCGCGACTTCGGCGGCAATGCGAGCACAGGACTCTGTCCAGTCTTCGTGAGGGTCTTGGGTCGACTCGTCGCGAGGAACCACTGTGGAATCGACGCGTCCGGAATCGCCGTCGGCGACGCGTGCCTCAGCGATGACCTGCGCCAGGTTCGGTCCGTCGACGAATTCCATCGTGAAGTACGGAGGATCCGCGTCTTGATCCACCGAATTCTCCGGCGCGATCGCCCGGTGGTGCTGGCGCGCGACGGATTCGACTTCACGTCTGTACCGTTCGCGTCTGGGCGGCTGTAGAAT
>CBESZZ010000567.1:0-3139 GCA_965534055.1 uncultured bacterium
GGTGACTCTTCGCGCGGTTGCTTGATTGGATCGTTCTGGCCCGTGTCACCCGCATTCTTGGGATTCGCGGTGTGCAGCGGCAACACCCAGATGTTGCGGAAGCGAACCGGTGACCCGTGGTCTTGCAGTCGCATCGGAGCCTTCGACTCATGCGCGGAATACTTCGCGATCTTCCGGTGCGCGGTCTCACCCAACAGTGCAGTGTGCATGTGCACAAGCACTCCGTTGTGGAACAACGTGACCCGCGCAGGAGCTACGACGCTGCCGTCCTTATCGAACGTTGGCGCCGAAAAGAACACGTCATAACTCTGCCAGACTCCAGGCGCACGGCATGCATTGACACGTGGTGGCGTTTGTCCATACAGAGCGGCGGCTTGACCGTCGGCGTACGTTGGGTTTTCGAAACTATCGAGAATCTGAATCTCGTACCGGTTCATCAGAAACACACCACTGTTCCCACGATTCTGTGAGTCGCCTTCCGTGGGGTTGGGCGACGCCCATTCCAAGTGAAGATGGCAGTCGCCGAACGCAGCAACCGTCGAGAGATCGCCCGAGCCAGGCGTGATCGTGACGCTGCCGTCCTCTGCCAACTTCCAAGGTGCAGCCTTGCCGTCACGACCTTGCCATGCGGACAAGTCTTTGCCGTGCAAGAGTTGCACTGCGCCCGTCGGCGGCTCTTGCCACGGATTGGTTTTGGGTGATGTGACGACGGCTGGGTGCGGTCGATTTGCGTCGTGAACGCGCCACTTAGAATCAGGCAAGATCGGCGTATCGAGATAACCGGGTCGGTTCTGGCTCAACCCAAGGGTTGTGCAGCAACAGATGGCAAGCAGGCCAGCAGACGCGGATTGTGCGGCCCAGCTCACGGCGCACCGCGAGCCTGCGGCGCGCAGCAAGCACTGCACCGCAACCTGCAGCGGATGACGGACACCGCGTCTCTGTGCCGGTGAACGCAAGGTGTGGGCCAGGATACCGTTGGGAAGGGGGTTCGCGCGCCGTGACGAATTGAACATGACGACCATCCTGCCGGGGAGTGGAAGTGGAGGGTAGTTCGGTCCGCACACGACTTTCGCGGCTTGCGCGGCACATCGACCTCTAAGATTACGTCTGAGGCTTGTGGGGCCCTACCCAGGCCCCCATAAAGACCGCTGTAACCTCACCTCTACGCTGATCTCTCCATGCAAAACCGCTCCCGCCCCCACTTCGCGATGCTGCGCGTTCTATCCATCGCCGGCTTGACCACACTTGCGACCATACCTGCCTGCGTGGATCGCGGCGCAAGCGTGGCGCCTGGAATCGGCATCACTCAAAACTTGCTGTACAGCGCCCGGCAAGAGATTGCCGCTGGAGCTGAAAACATCTCGGATGCAGAGTTGGTCGACTTCGATCAAGACGGTGTGCTCGACCTCGTCGTCTCCAGCTTGGATGGTTCGGTGCAGTTGCTTCGTGGCGCTGGTGACGGGACGTTTGAGGCGCCATCGACGATCTCCGTTGGTGGCACTCCGGTCGCATTGACGTCCGGTGATCTCGACTTGGACGGTGACCCCGATCTGGTTGTGATTCGCACTCGCGACAGGATCGCGACGACCTATCAGAACCTCGGTGGCGGTGTGTTCGCCCCTGATGAAGATCTGATGCTTGGACCCAAGGCGATCCAAGTCGTGTTGTGCAATTCCGGCAACCCGACGTTCGGACCCAAGATCATCGTTTCACAGGTTTTGTCTTCCGAGATCCTCGTATTCGCTCGCGATGCCCAGGGCAAGTATGTGCAAGAGCAAAGCCTCATGCTGCCTGGCGACGGTGTGCCCATCGGTCTCCTGAAGGCTGACCTCGATGGTGACGGTGTCGAAGACCTCGTGGTGACGGACAGCGCGAACGATCGCGTGGTTGTCTTCCCCGACGCTTCGCCCAACTCGACTCCAGTGGAGTTCCCGGTTCCGGGACGACCCGCTGCTGCAATCGCCGGTGACTTTGATGGGGATGGTCGATTGGACATCCTGGTGTCAGCCGTCGATGGCATGAGCCTCGTAGCCATCACCGACTATCGCAATCCACAAAGCGGTTCGTTCTCGGTTCCTCTGAGCGGGAACCCAGCTGGCTTGTCCTCGGGCGACTTGACGGGAGACGGCGTGGCGGATGTCGCGGTGGCCCTCAGTGGTGTCACTCGCATGGCCGTGGTGCCAGGTGTTGCTGGCGGTGGCTTCGGCGAGCCGTTCGAACTGGATGCGAGCCCTTTCCCGCTCTTCACGTTCATTCGCGACCTCGACAACGACGGCATCAACGAAGCGCTCGCGCTGCCCGGCAACAACGACCATCTCGACCTGTGGCGCTCCGGGCCCGACGGGTTGAGCGGATCGCGTGCCGTTGGCTCGCAGTTGAGCCGGATCAGCTCCCTGCAGCCAGTAGATCTGAACGGTGACGGTCAAAGCGAACTGGTGCTCGCCGGTGGTGGTGACACCTTTGTGTCGGTTTCCAGCTCGGAAACGGATGCGTTTGGCGAGTCGCGCCTCAACGAGCTAGCACGCACGGAAGTTGGTCTCCCCATCGAGGGAATGACCGTTGCCGACCTCAATGGCGATGGCGTCCAAGAGCTGATTGCAGCGGTGCGCGGTGGAACCAAAGTTCTTGCGGCCAATTCAGGAACTCTTGAGCTCGACGTGTTTCCGAGTGATCCATCGGTGTTCACGCCAGGCGGCACGCCGTCTGCCGTTGCCGCTGGCGACTTGGATGGCGATGGTTCGGCGGAGATTGTCTCCAGCGACTTCGTGAACGATGTTGTGCGCATCGCCAGTACCGTGGGTGGTGACCCCGCGCGCTACGGTGAGATGCCGGTCGTCGAGTTGAGTGTTTCCGCGCCACGTGGCGTCGCCCTGTGCGATGTGGATGCCGATGGCGACCTCGACCTCGCGGTCTGCGTTTCGTCCGAGAACCGCCTGAATGTCTACACCAACGACGGTGCCGGCAACCTGACCTTGGGAGTCAGTCTGATCGTGGGCGCGGTACCCTTCGATCTGAAGACCGCAGACTTCGACCGCGATGGCAACTGCGACTTGGTGCAGAGCAACAGCGAAGGCGACTCCATCGATGTCTGGTTGAGCCGGCCTGACGCGACGACCGGCTTGTCATTCGAGAAGCTCGT
>CBESZZ010000568.1:0-3135 GCA_965534055.1 uncultured bacterium
ACTTCGTGGAGACGAAGAAGGCTCACATGGGGCGCGGCAGCAAGGCCAAGCACCTGACTTACCTCGGCGACGTCAAGGTCGGCGAGTCTGTGAACATCGGCTGCGGCACGATTACGGCCAACTACGACGGCGTGAACAAGCATCAGACTGTGATCGGTGACCACGCATTCGTGGGCAGCGGCACGGTGTTGGTTGCGCCGACCGAGATGGGGTCTGGGTCGATGACTGGTGCCGGCGCAATCGTGCGTCCGGGCACCAAGATCGGCGAAGATGAGGCTTGGGTCGGCGTGCCTGCACGCAGCCTTGGCGAACGCAAGATCAAGGCGAAGACCAAGAAGAAGGCCGTCGCCGATGGAGGCAAGCGATGAGAGGTGAACGCCTACGCGTCTTCTCAGGCACGGCTCATCCCCAGCTCGCTCGCGACATTTGCGGGCACATGGGGATCCCTCTGGCCGCGTTGACACTCGATCGTTTTCCGGACGGCGAGATCAACCTCAAGGTGGATTGCGACGTGCGTGGCGCCGACGTGTTCGTCGTGCAGCCAACCTGCCCGCCCGTGCACGAGAACCTCTTCGAGCTCTTGTCGTTCGCCGACTGTCTGCGCCGGGCTTCGGCCGACCGCGTGACCGCAGTCATCCCCTACTTCGGCTACGCGCGGAAAGATCGCAAGGACGAAGGCCGGACGCCCATCAACGCGAAGCTGGTTGCGAACCTGCTGACCGTGGCGGGCTTCGACCGCGTGGTTGCGGTCGATTTGCACGCGGCGCAGATCCAGGGGTTCTTCGATATCCCGGTGGATCACCTCTACGCGCGCCCGGTGATGATTGAGCGCGTGCGTCAACTTGGCGCGGACAAGCCGATCATCGTTTCGCCGGACGTGGGTGGCGTGAAGCTGGCCCGCGCATATGGCAAAGACCTGGTTACTGACCTGGCGATCATCGACAAGCGCCGCTTGTCCGGTGACCGCACCGTGAGCGAGAACGTGGTTGGTGAAGTGGGCGACCGCGATGTGGTCATCGTTGACGACATGGTCAGCACCGGCGGCTCGATCGTCGACGCGGTTCGCATCGTCAAAGAGAAGGGTGCTCGCAACGTCTACATCGTTGCCACCCACGCAGTGCTCGCGGCGCAAGCCGTCGCCAAGCTCAACGCAGCTCCCATCGAGAAGCTGCTGTTTGCCGACACCCTCCCCATCGCGGATCGCGGTTTGGAGCGTTTGGAAATTGTTTCCATCGCCCCGCTGCTGGCCCGCGCCATCGACCGAATTCACCGCAGCGAAAGCGTCAGCGTCTTGTTTGACTCTGATGCGTCCGCAAACGCGAACTGAACCCACAACGTAAACGAACGAGATCAACCCATGGAAGTCGTCAAGATGACTGCAGTGCGCCGCGAAGCGCGCGGCAAGAGTGCCATGCGCGGCCTACGCGCCAAGGGCTATGTCCCAGCCGTGTTCTACGGCCAAAAGCAAGATGCCATGTCCATCTCCGTGTCTGAGCACGAGATGGAAGGCCACTTCCGCAACCGTCACCGGGTCTTCGAGCTCGAGGTCGACGGAGCGGTGACCCCGGCCTACCTGAAGGACGTGCAGTTCGACACGCTGACCGATCGCCCCGTTCACGTCGATTTCCAGCGAATCGACATGAACGAGAAGATCGCTCTGCAGGTCCAAATGCTGTTCATCGGGATTCCGGAGGGTGCTCGCCGTGGCGGCACGCTCATCAAGGACATCCAGATGCTGTCGGTCCGCAGTTTGCCGAAATCGATTCCTGAGGAGTTCCGCATCGGCGTGGCTCACCTGGACCTCGGTCAGCGAATTCTTGCCCGCGACCTTCTGCTGCCCGAGGGCTGCGAACTCAACATCCCTGGCGACACGATGATCTGTCACCTGCCAGGTGAGGAAGCCATGGCCCAGATGGAGGAGCAGATGCTCGCCGAGGCCGAGGCTGAGGTCGCCGCCGAAGGTGCCGCAGAAGCTGCGAAGCCTAGTGATGGTGGTGGGGGTGGGGACTCCTGATGACCGGTCGGGTCGCCCGTCCTTGACGGGTCAGGCCTGCTGGCTATCTTCTGCGCCCCCTACCGTTTCGCCATGAGCTGGCAGCGCCTCGTCGTGGGGATCGGCAACCCCGGTCCCGAATACGATCAAACCCGTCACAATGCCGGGTTCGAGGCCATCGATGCTCTTGCGGCACGGTTTGGCTTGTCCTTTACCCGGCTCTCGCGCAAAGGCCCTGATGGGTCCAAGTGTTTCTCGGGTCGCGTGAAGGCGCAAGTTGCGACAGGTACGGCAGAGGATGGAACGACGTTCCTCCTCGTGAAGCCGCGGACCTACGTGAATCTGTCTGGTGATGTCGTCGGGCCGCTCATGCGGCACGCCGAACTCTCTCCGGACGCGCTCTTTGTATTTGTAGACGACCTGAACCTACCGCTGGGCCGGATTCGTATCCGGCCGTCGGGGAGTCCGGGTGGACACAACGGCCTGAAGTCAATTCAGAGCGCGTTGGGTTCGCAGGACTATCCCCGTCTCCGTCTCGGTATCGGTCCCGTGGATCCTGCTGCCGTCGAGTCTCTAGACTCGACACCGGCCGGAGCGACGCCAACGAAGGCGAACACGGATGCCGACACAAAGTTCGCTGATCTTCAGTTCGCCGACCATTTAGGTCAGGTGGACTACGTCTTGGCTCCCTTCTCAAGGATGGAGCGCGAAGTTCTGGGTCCGACGCTGAATCGTTCCGTCGACGCCGTGTTTGCATGGCTGAACGGAGCGGACCTCACGTCACTCATGGAGCTCCACAACCAAAACCGTGGGCTCGGACCGTCGAACGACTGACGGTACCGAACCTAGCAGCTTGGTTGCGGGCGGCATCCAAGCACGGTGCACCAATGTTTTGGCGCACCGTGATCCGAACAAGCACCGCGACGAACCTAGCTGAAGAATCATGACGAACAACCACACCTACGAATGCATGCTGGTCCTGGATAACCGGGAGGTGAAGCAGGGCTGGGACGCTCTGAAAGCCAGCGTTCACGAGCTCTTCGAGAAGCACGGCGCTGAAGTCGTGAGCTCTGAAGTTTGGGACGAGCGCCGCTTGGCCTATCCCATCCGTCACCACTCACGTGGCACTTACCTGTTGGCCT
>CBESZZ010000569.1:0-3134 GCA_965534055.1 uncultured bacterium
CCCTGCCGCCGACCGCTGGGCACGCTGCAGAAGCGGCCCGATGCGTGGCCCGGATGAACGAGCCACTCGAGCTCCGTGTGGCCGCCGCGCAGTTCGCGCTCGCGGGAGGCAACGACACAGTGCGCGATGCTCTACCGGGCTTGTTCCTCGCCAGCGACGACCGAGCAACCACCGAAATCATTGCCCAGATGATGGTTCCCCATCACGGGTGGGCCAAGTCGCAAGCTGCACAACCCATCGACGCGCTGCTACCGCAGTCTGACGCGGCGGACATCGTGCGCACTCCAGCACGGATGGAGGCTCTACTTCGCGCCAACTTTCCGGGTGCAGACACGCACGTTGCGGAGCGCTTGGCGGACCCAAAGGTCGCAGACCACGACAAAGTCATGCTGCTCGTGGCGTGGCGTCGCGCGGTCGCCCCGATTTTGTCGGAAGCAGCCGCAGCATCGCTGCCGACTTCGATGCGACGCTTGCTATCGTTGGATTGACGCTGCAAAGACACCGACCACGCGCGGATCAAGGGCGAATGGTCAGCATCGCTTCGTTGCTCATGTACAACCGAGCGGTCGGCCCGCACGTCGCAAACCCTACCGCTTGCATCGGCAAGGAGAGACCTAGCAGCGAAGCCGGCAATGGCGGACACACGATTCCGCCACTGGCGCACGTCCCGTCGATGGCAAACGCAGGAGTGATGCCTTCAGTCGTGTCCACACACCGCATGCCAAACTAAGTAGTCAGTGGAATCGGGATCACCTGACCGAACAACACTGCGGCGAACGCACCGACTGAGCGATCCAGCAAAGCTGGCCTACAAAATGCGCTTGCCGAACGCGGACAAGATCACGTCCACGGCGACTTCTCCCGACCGGTTGCGCACGTCGAGCACCGGATTCAGTTCGGTCACCTCAAGACTCACCATGTGACCCGAGTCGGCGACCTTCTCCATCAGCAAGTTGGCTTCACGCCAGGTGATGCCACCTTTGACTGGCGTCCCGACCCCGGGCACGTCTTTGGGATCCATGCCGTCGAGGTCAAACGACACGTGATAGCCCGCGGTGCCTTTCGTCGCGAACTGGATCGACTCTTCGATCACCGCCTTCATGCCGCGCTCGTCGATGTCCCGTGATGTGTAGGCGTGCACGCCGGTTTCGCGGATCAGTTTTCGCTCGCCATCGTCGAGGTCGCGAATGCCGATGAGACACACGTGTTCGGGCCGAACCTTCGGCGAGAACCCACCCATCTCGGTAAGCACCTCAGGCCCATGTCCCATCAACGAAGCCAACGGCATACCGTGCACGTTGCCGGATGGGCTCGTCCCCGGTGTGTTCATGTCGGCGTGGGCGTCGACCCAGATCAACCCGATCGATTCGCCTTTGTGATGGAAGTGCTCCGACACGCCGCTCACCGTGCCCGCAGCGATGCTGTGATCGCCGCCCAGCACGAGTGGGACCTCGCCGTCATCCAACGCCTTCCGCGTTCGCAAACGCAGTCGATTGCACACTCGCGCAACCGGCTCCAGGTAGCGCGCGTTGGGATCCCCGACGTCGCGGCGTTCAGGCGCGGGAACCGGAATGTTGCCACCATCCACAACCTCCAGGCCCAGCTCTTCGAGCTGCTCGGCGACGTGCGCGATGCGGATGGCCGAAGGCCCCATATCCACGCCTCGTCTGCCGGCGCCAAGATCGAGGGGAACTCCCAGAATGCGAATGGTTGTCATGCGAGGGTTAGTCTGGTGGGTCAGCCCGCCGAGTGCAAAACGATGTCTGCACCTCGCTCGATTCCGAGCTTCCTCGCGGCGCTGCCATTGCGAACAGCGATCTCCAGGTGCCCTGAGGAACCGAACAGCGCGACCGTCTCGCCTTCGTCTACGTCGCCATAAGTTTGCTGGAGCGGCACCCGTGCGCCGGCGATCTCCACCGCCTGCAACGTCTTGGCCGCGTCATGGCGCACATTGGTGATCAGGGAGCCGAACCGATCTACCCACACCACCCGAGGCGTCTCATCGCCTGTTGCCGGCAATCGCACAGGGTCGGAAACTCGCGGTCCAAGCGCCGCGAAGCCATAACGGCCAGTGGCCAGCATCCCTGCCGAGGGTGCGAACAGATCGCGACCATGGAATGTTGCGGAGAGCGGGCCGAGCCGCAAGCCGTCACGATCGATGCTGCGGATCTCCGCATCGGGACAGTGCTCCAAGACCAAACTGAACAGGCCGTTGTCCGGTCCGATCCAGTAGGCATCGTCGGTCGCGATCGCCAGCGGACGCCGAGGCGTGCCGACACCTGGATCCACCACCGCGACGAACACAGTGCCCTTCGGAAACCGACCGATCGCTGCCGCCAAGAACATCGCACCGGTGGCGATGTCCTGGGGCGGGACCTCATGGGTCAGATCGACGATCAGCGCTCTGGGTGCCGCGGCTAGCACCGCACCGCGCAGAATTCCTGCGTAAGGATCCTGCTGACCAAAGTCGCTAAGCAACGCGACGTGACCAAGTGGACGAGGGTAGGGCATCGGTCCGACTAAGTCGGCGTACCCAAGAGCCCGACGATTTGCTCGCGCTTCTCCGCGAGGATTTCGGGCGTGTCCGCTTCGAGGCACATCCGCAAGTAAGGCTCGGTGTTGCTCGGCCGCACGTTCACCCACCAGTCCGGATACGTCACCGTGACGCCGTCCAGGTGATCAACCTCACCGTCGGGGAACGTCTTCTCAATGACCGCCATCTTCTCGGCCTTGTCTTCCACCTTGAAGTTCACTTCGCCGGTGCCGAAGTAGACGCGCAGCTCATCGGCGCTGGCCTTCAACTCGCGCCCTTCCTCAGACAGGCGGTTCAGCACCTCGATGCAGGCAAGCACACCGCAATCCGTGAAGTAGTTCTCGGCAAAGTAGAAGTGCCCTGACAGCTCACCGCCACCGATGCAGTCTTCGCGCCGCATCGTTTCCTTCATGAACGAGTGGCCCACGCGCTCACGCACGGGTCGACCGCCGAGCTTCTCGATCTCCTTTGGGACAACCTTCGAAGACCGCAAGTCGTAGATGATGCCCTTGCCCGGGTGCTTTTTGAGCATCGCGCGCGCAAGGATCACGGTGATCAAATCGGCATGCACGGTGCGTCCCGCCGAGTCGAAGAACGCGCA
>CBESZZ010000570.1:0-3124 GCA_965534055.1 uncultured bacterium
TGCATCGCCGCCGACCCAGTGGCTCGACCGGCAGACGGCGCTGCGGTTGCCCAGCGTGTGCGTGCCTATCTGACCAACTTTGAACGTCGCGCGCGCCGTGCCGAACTCGACGCGGTCTCCGCTCGCGCGACAGCAGTGTCCGAAGCGCGAGTGCGCAAGTTGTCGACTGTGCTCGGCGTTGGCATCGTCTTGGCTACGTTGGTGGGCGCTGCGGTGTGGATCCGGAGTGAGGTCAACGCCCAAACCCGCGACCGCGAAGCTGCCGGTCGGCTTGGGCGTTCGATCATCGACGCTGAAGCCATCGCCGCCCAAGCTGGTGCGACCAAACCAGAGGACCTGACTCGATGGGAGGCGGCTTTGGCCGCTGCACGAAGCGCTGTCCGTGCCGCGGCCGGCGTTCGCGATAAGGAGTTGACTGGGCGCGCTCAGACACTGCTCACCAGGGTTGATCGGCAATTCGACGATTTGCGATTCGTCCGCTCTCTTGAAGAACTTGCACGAGGGCAAGAAGTGTTCACCGGGCTCTGGCGCGGATCCGCAGCGAGCAGCATGCGAGATTCGTTTGCGGACTACCTGGGTCAGCCGCTCACTGAGATTGGAGTGGAAGCCGCCGTGCGGAAGCTGTCGCAGGTTGCTTACCCCGAAGAACTTCTGCGAGCCCTGGACGCGTGGATCGCCGCCGAAATGCGACTCGACTCGACGACAACACTCTGTGCAGCCGTCGTTGAGACCGCGAACGCGCTCGATTCTAATTCGTGGCGCTGCAATTTGCGGGAGGCGGTTTACTCCCACGACAAGGCGGTGCTTCTGCGTTTGGCCGACGACCTGAACCCGGCGACGGTTGGCGGCTTGGCGGTGGCGACTCTCGCTGCGCATTTGGCTCGGTTTGGTGAAAAGCAGCTCGCGATTCGAATCTTGCAGCGTGCCCGCGACGCCAATCCCGGCGACTTCGACATCACCATCGGCCTCACAATGCTGTTCGAGGGGGCGGAGAACACTCAGGAGTTCCTGCGGCTCGCAACGGCGAGTGTGGCGCAACAGCCGGCGCAGCCGTACGCACTCGGAACTCTGGCGCTTGCACTGGTTCAATCGTCTCGATTTTCCGAAGCGATTCGCGTTGCCGAGCGCGCGCTGCGATTGAACCCCGCCAACGGGCTCGCCCGCGTCGCGGTATTTCGTGCGCTGTTCGAACGCGGCGACTACGACGAGGCAGCGGCCCACGCACGTGCGCTTGAGGAATCGATCGACGACACACACGCGATCTTTCCAACCGTCGCGACCTACGTTGCTGCAAGCTACCGCCATCGTGGGGACTTTGAACTTGCCCGCGACTGGTTGCTCCGCGCGTTGCGTTCTCCGCGAACGACGTTCGGTGAACTGAGCGTGTACCCCGCGGTGCGAAACCTACCAGAGTTCACGGCGTTTCTTAGCGAACGAGCTCGAAGTGGCGACCCGTGGGATGCGTACTTAGTTGGGCAGCTTCTTTGCAAGCGTGGCGAATGGCTCGAAGCTCTCCGATGGCTGGAGCGCGCCGAGGCGCTGGATCCGACCCTCCCGTTCCTCGTTCGTCACATCTCTGGGATTCGCCGCACATTGGGCACCGTTGCCTTGTCATTCGGAACGATCGACGCCGCGATCGACGTGCTCGCCGCAGATGTCGGTTCGCAGGCTGCGCGCGTTGAGATTCTTTCCTCCGAGACGGTGACGCAAGATGGGAGAACTCCGATCTTGCTGCGTTACCTCGATGCCCGGCTCGCGGAGCGTGACGGGCGAACGACCGACGCGATCCACGGCTACCGACGGGTGATGGATGCTGACCCCAACGCGGTGACGCCGTGGTTGCGGTGGCATCAAATGGTGCGGTTGCGCGACGGTTCGAACGTGGCCAGCCGCGCGCTTCGCGCTGCGATTGAGACATTGGAACCGGAGCCGGTTCTGCCGCTTCTTCCCGGTGCGCCAACCGCGGATGCGCCGGTTCGCGTGACCTCTGCGAAGCAGGTGATGCTGCACGCCGCCGCGTCGGCCGACCTAGGGGATCCGCGTCATCCTCATGCGGGCACGCGCTGGCAAGTGCGGAGAGTTCCTGGGGGCAGCTTTGATGTCGATCCGATCGTGGATCTGTATGGCCCGGCGGATTGGACGCTTCCAGTTCCCGATGGTCTGCTTGAGGCCGGTGGGCGCTACTCGTGGCGTGTCTCGGTTGTGATCTCCGCTGGACGAAGCACTGCTTGGTCGGACGAGGCGTTCTTCGAGATCGATGGGGCAGGGCCCCGTGCGGTTCCTCTTGATCTGACTTCCTTCGCCACCGATGACGTCGTCGTGAATCCTGGCGACGACGACAACGATCCGTTCGACGCGCTCAATGGATTCCATCTCTTGACGTCGGGATACTCGAAGGATGGGGATGGCATGGCTGCCTCGAACGTCCGCGGTCTTCCGTTGAGTCGAAGCATCGGCGTGCATCGGTTGATGGATTTCGATGACGCGAACGCGGTGCGGCTCAACTTGCGTGACGAGGACCTTCGAATCCCGTTGCCCAACGAGAACTGCTGTGCAGTCCGCGCTCTCGTGAGTGGCGCCAACGGCAATGCGTCAATCGCGTTCACCGTGATCTATCGCGACGGCGCAGGCCCGAGCAACGTCGTCATTGTGCCTGATTGGTTCAGTGCCGATTTGTGTGTGAGCTTCAATCGGGGCTCGATCGGTACCCCGCGCTGGCGTGGCATGGACCGCATCGGTCGCGACGGAGTTGAGGAGCGGAACGCCGCCACCCTGTACGAGTGCATTGTACCGGTCGACCCTTCGCGGTTTCCGATCGCCGTCAAACTGTCTACCTCGCGGATACGGATCAGCGGTGGCACGACGGTGCCGTTCCTCTTCGCGTTGACCGCGATGACGGCAATCAAGTAGTCGGCATTGCCGAGCGTTGAACTGGGCTCAAGCCTTCTTCAAGAAGCGTGTCACCAACACGATCAACTGTTTGTTGACGTATCCTTCGATGTGCTCCGGATTGTCGGTGAGCCGGATGCTCTTCACGACGGCACCACGTTTCGCGGTGAATCCACCACCCTTGACGTCGAGGTCTTTGATCAACGTGACGGTGTCGCCATCCGCCAACGGTGTG
>CBESZZ010000571.1:0-3122 GCA_965534055.1 uncultured bacterium
CCTCCAGGCTTGCACGGTGGGAGAACGTGTTCGGTCGCATCCTGGGCGTCACCTCGGCGTTCTTTTTGTCGCTGCTCTTCTCGTTTCTGATCGTCCTCGATCTACCCAAGATCCGCAGTGGGGTCGCAGACCTCGCAAACACGAAGATCGGCTTCATCTACGACGAAGTCGCCAACAACGTCTTCAACTTCGGCACGGTCTTGGGGCGCGCGTTGGAAGCCCAGCTCGCCGTGGCGATCTGCAACACGATCTTCACGGCGCTCGGCCTGTGGATTCTGGGACTGCCGAACCTCGTGTTCCTGTCCGCGATCGTGTTCTTCTGCAGCTTCATCCCGGTCGCAGGTGTGTTCATCAGCTCGGTGCCCATCTGCTTGGTTGCACTGAAAGAAGATGGGTTCACGGTGATGCTGATCGCAGTCGGGATGATCTTCGTCATCCACCTGATCGAGGCGTATGTGCTGAACCCCAAGATCTTCGGCCATCACTTGCGGATGAACCCCGTTCTCGTGCTGATCGTGCTGACGATCGGTGGCAAGCTATTCGGAATTTGGGGTCTGGTTCTTGGGTTGCCTGTCGTGACCTACGTGTTGTTCAACGCCATCCGCTGGAAGAACAGCGACAACCACCCGTTGCCCGCGGGAACGGGTCCGCCACACGATTTCGGCACGACTCCCCCAGCCATGGACGATGCGTGATCGCGAATTGCCCGGTAGAAACAATCGCACTCGACTGACCACCCCGATTTCCTTGATCGAGCCCAATCGGGGCTTTCTCGCCCGTTTCATGCGCCTGGAGGCCATGCCGGGGCTGCTTCACGGCGGCGCTCGCCATGGTGATGGCGAACAGCGGCGTGTCGGAGCTGTACGACCAGTGGATCAGCACACCCTTCGGAGTGCGCATCGGAGAGGCCTCGCTGAAGAAGCCACTCCTGCTGTGGATCAACGACGGGTTGATGGCGGTCTTCTTCTTGCTCGTTGGCTTGGAGTTGAAGCGCGAAATCCTGCAGGGCGAACTCTCCAGCCGCAGCCAGATCACGCTGCCAAAGCACGGCCGCGCACCGAGCAGCGCGTAGAGAAGCCGACTAGAGCAGCTGCAGCGGATCCGCGTCGGCATCCGCAAGCTGCACCTGCAGCGCCGGACCAAACCGATCGACGATTCGCTCCGCCAGCACCGGCAAGAAGCCGCGCTCGGTGTGCGTGTGCTCGCTGAGCACCACCACCCGACCCTGCGCGCGCGCGGCCAGCACGTCGTGGTGACGCATTTCACCGGTGAGCCACACATCGGCGTCCACACCAGCCAAAACGCTTCCGCCGGCGCCTGCGCACAGGGCGACCGTCCGGATCTGTTGTTCCGAGGCTCGACCGTCCGGCACCGCAACGCGCAGTTTCGCCACTCCGAGGTGACGCTTCACCCGCTCCACCAATGTGGCCAGATCGATGGGTTGGCCCAGCGTCATGCGCCGGCCTTGGCCCGCTTCGGTCATCGGTTCGATGAGGTGTCCGCTGGTCGAAGGCGCCTCGATGCCCGTCGCTAACCAATCGTTGACGCCCCCTGGTGCGACATCAAGCGCGGTATGTGGCGAGTAGACCGGCACGCCAGCAGCCAGCAATCGCAGCAGACCTCGGTGTTCACCACGACTCCACGCGAGCGACTTCAGACCACCAAAGATCGGCGGGTGGTAGGCGACGATGAACTGCGCATCCCCAGCGAGGGCTTCTTCGACCACCGCCTCCGTCAAATCGATTGCCACGAGCATGCGGGCAATCGGTGCAGTTCGCGTGTCGGCACGCGGCTCAAGCAGCAGCCCGACGTTGTCCCAATCTTCAGCGTGTTCGAGCGGCGCGAGCTCCTCGAGGAACGCGAGCACGTCCGTCAGAATCGGGGCGTCAGCGTTGCGGGTCATCGCTGGTTCGATTTCAGCTTCCGGCGCCTGCGCTGACCGTCAGCATCTTGCTCGGGTGCAGATGCTCCTTGGCGACGCGCAACACATCTTCGCGAGTGATCGACTCGATGATGTTCGGATATTCGTGGACGTGATCGAAGCCCAACTCGAAGCGCTTCGCCCGCACCAACCATGCGGCGAGGTTCCCGCTGCGCTCGAAAGCGAAGACATAGCTACCCGTGAGGTAGCGCTTCACGTCTTCCAGCTCTTCAACCGTCACGAGCTCCTTCCGTATCGTGTCGATCTCCTTGAAGAAGCCTGCGATCGCAGCCTTGCGGTCCTTCGCCGAAGTCCCGATGTAGGCGGCGAAGACGCCAGCGTAGCGACCGGCCGACGAGGAAATGCCAGCGCCGACGCTGTAGCAGAGTCCCTGCTCGTCGCGCAGCTTGCGCGCGATACGAGACGTGAAGCCGGGCCCGCTGCCCAATACGTGATCCATCACCTGCAACGCGTAGAAGTCAGGGTGGGCTCGTTCGATGCCGCCATGGCCAAGAAAAACGTGCACCTGCTCTCGCTCCATCGGCACGTGCACTTCGCGACGCGCGTCGGGAAGCGGCACCTCGGGCACCTCCGCGTGCTTGATCTCCTTGCCCCGGAATCCCTTCATCGTCCGCTCGAGAAGGTCGAGCGTGCGCTCTGGGTCATCGGGCGAAGCGGCAGCCATGATCCCGCCGTGCGGAACGAACCACTTCGCGTGCCACCTGCGCAGACCTCCAGGCTTGAAGCTCTCGACCTGATCTGGCCCGCCATGGTCAGGTCGCCCTGAGGGATGCTTAGCGCCAAACACCTCTTCGCGAAAACGCTGACTCGCCACGGTGCGTGCATCGGCCAAGTCGGCCTGAATTTCGGTCAGGGTTTCCTGCCGGACGCGGTTGACTTCGCGACTCGGGAACGAGGGCTTCAACACCACGTCGTGCAAGAAGCCCAACGCCTTGCGCGCTTCGCTGGCGGGAGCAGAAACACTTCCACCGTTGGATTGCGGACCGATCGAGCCTCCGATTGATTCGAGAGCCTCGGCCAGCTGCAAGGCGTCATGGCTGGCGGTGCCCTCGTCGAGGCAGGCACCCGCGAAACTCGCGATCCCTTCCTCGCCTGGCTTTTCGTCGCGAGCGCCAACGTCCAAGACGAGCGTCGAAGCGAAGGTTTCAGCCGCCCCACGAACTGCGAGCAAGGTGAGACC
>CBESZZ010000572.1:0-3121 GCA_965534055.1 uncultured bacterium
ACTGCACCGCTTCTTCGGTGTCGCCACCCTCGAAGCGTTCGGCCTATCCGACGCAACGCTCGCGACCGGATGCGCGGGCGCGCTCGTCGCCTATCTAGAAGAAACCCAGCGCGCGGCCCTCCCGCACGTACGCCGCATTCAGTGGCAGGACAAGGACGGCCGGATGGCGCTCGACCGCGCCACGCGCCGCAGCTTGGAACTCACCGAGGTGATGCGCAGCGGCGACAGCGACCGCGGCCACTCGGTACTCGAAGTGGTCGACCGCACTTCAAGTCCCATGGGCGCCCGACTGCTGCGCAGTTGGATGCTCTCGCCACTCGTGGAGTTGGACCCAATCTTGGAGCGCCAAACCGCCGTCGCAGAACTGTTCGACGATCCAGGTCGCGCGAGGGGACTCGCGGCGACGCTGGCCGACGTGCTCGACCTCGAGCGTTTGACCACGCGCATCTCCTGCGGTCGGGCGAGCGCGCGAGATCTCGTAGCTCTGCGCCTGAGCTTGTCGCAACTCCCCCGGTTGATCGAGTCGATCGCATCGTGCCGCGGTGAGCGACTCGCTGCGCTCGCCCGCGAACTCGATCCGTTGGCGGATCTCGAACAACAGATCGCGGCAACCATCGTGGACGAGCCCCCCACCGGCCTGCGCGAGGGAAGCATGATTCGAGTGGGATTCGATGCGGAGCTCGATGAACTGGTGCAGCTCGGCCGCGACAGCAAGTCGTGGATCGCCGCGTACCAGGCCCGCGAAACCGAACGCCTGGGCGTGAACAACCTGAAGATCGGCTTCAACAAGGTGTTCGGCTACTACATCGAGATCACGCACGCGAACCGCACCGCAGAGATCCCGCCGGAGTACCACCGCAAGCAAACCACGAAGAACGCCGAGCGCTACATCACCGACGAACTCAAGGAGTTCGAAACCAAGGCCCTCGACGCAGAAGATCGCGGCAAGCAACGCGAATACGACCTGTTCTGCGCACTGCGCGATCGCATCGCCGAAGACACGGCCAGGCTTCAAGACACGGCGGCACGCGTCGCGGAGCTCGACGTCTACACGGGTCTCGCGATGGTCGCGCTAGAGCGCGGCTACCGGCAACCCAAGGTCGAAGACTCGAGCACACTTCACATCGAGGACGGCCGCCACCCGGTGATCGAAGCCACGCACACTGCAGGCAGTTTCGTGCCCAACGACACGGACCTCAATCCGCCGGAACGCAGTTTGGTCATCCTTACGGGTCCCAACATGGCCGGTAAGTCCACCTACATCCGCCAGAACGCACTGATCGTGCTGTTGGTGCAGATCGGCAGCTTCGTCCCTGCGGCATCCGCCACCATTGGTTTGGTGGATCGCATCTTCACCCGAGTCGGTGGCGCTGACGACATCAGCCGCGGCGCATCGACCTTCATGGTCGAGATGACCGAAACCGCGAACATCCTCAATCACGCCACACCCAAGAGCCTCGTGATTCTCGACGAGGTCGGACGGGGCACCAGCACGTTCGACGGCTTGTCCTTGGCGTGGGCCATCGCCGAAGACTTGCACGATCGCATCGGCTGCCGCGGTTTGTTTGCGACGCACTACCACCAACTCACCGAACTGAGCACAACCTGCCGTGGCGTCGTCAACCACCGTGTAGCCGTGAAGGAATGGGGCGACGAGATCGTCTTCATGCACCGCATCGAGCCCGGCGGCACCGACAAGAGTTACGGCCTACACGTCGGCCGTTTGGCCGGCCTGCCGGAACCCGTGCTGGAACGCGCGAAGCTCGTGCTGCGCGAGCTGGAAGGGAGCGACCACGTAGGTGATGCGCTGGACCAGGCGCGGAGCCCGAACCAAGCGCACGATGCACCGAAAGAGATCGGTGCAAACGACCGCGATCGTGACCGCTTGACCGACAGCGCAATCACCGACGAGACACCCGCTCAGAGTCGCCAACTCGAGTTGTTCCAATCCCCAAAAGACAAGGTCCTGAAAGAACTTCGGGCCACCGACCCCGACGACATCACGCCGCGGGAAGCGCTGCAGCGACTCGCCGCCTGGCACGACGCGCTACGAGGCTAGCACGCCGAGTTTGGGCGACGAACCCGTTGACAGGCTTCGGCGTGTTGGAAGACTCAGGGCCCCCCTTCCTCTGATGGATCGCACGATCCGACACACATGAACTTTCGCACTCTCCTCTCCATTGGCGCGGTCGCAGCAACCGCAGCTTCCGCGTTCGCGCAAACATCCACCGTGCTACCCGTCGAATTCGATCGGGCATGGGGCCGCGGCAGTTCCACGGTCCTGGGTGGCAACTCAACTCGCACCCAAATGATCTACGCGCAACCGTTCGCGCTGGGCACGACGATCAATGGCATCGGCCTGCGCCCAACAACGCGCACGTCGGACGCGGCGAGCTTCATGGCCGACATCGAAGTTCGCATGTCGAGCACCGCCGCCGTTCCGGGTGCGCTCAGCGCGACGTTCGCGGCGAACGTCGGCAACGACGAAGTCGTCGTCTTCCCCCGCCAGATGGTGACGGTCCCGGCGATGCCGGCCAACCGATCGACAGGCACGTTCCTCGACCTCAGCTTCGCTGCGCCGTTCACCCTCGGCGGCAACGGCAACACCAACATCTGCGTTGAAGTCTTGGTCTACGGCCGCTCCAGCGGCGCGGTCTGGAGCACGGATCGCGGATTCGAATCCACAGGTGGGCGCGCGACAAACGTCGGAATCGGCTGCGGCACCGCAACCGCCAGTTCGACCTCAACGCAGAACATGAACGGCGACAACTACTCCGAAGGTTCCACCATCAACGTCACGTTGAGTAGCGCGACGCCCAACTCATTCGCGTTCCTGGTGCCTTCCTTCGACATGAAGGAATTCGCTCCCGGCTTGCTGTTGCCGTTTCCTCTGTCCCAGGCCGGAGCAGCGGTGGGATGCGATCTGTTGGTCAACCCGAACGGCTCCGGTCCGATCGGCATGGCCACGGACACGAACGGCGACGCGGTGGTTTCCTTCACGGTGCCTTTAGGCATTGGCGAGATCGGCACGGGATGGCAGTGGGCCTACTTCGTTCCTCCGACGCCAGGCACCCTCCCGATCGAAACCACGCGCAACCGGTTCATCAAGATCGGTCCAGAG
>CBESZZ010000573.1:0-3108 GCA_965534055.1 uncultured bacterium
CGCCGAATTCTGCACATCAACGTCACGGATCGACCCACAGGCGCGTGGGCCGGGCGGCAGCTCATCGAAGCGTTCCCGTGGGGGAGGGTGCCGAAATTCCTTCTTCGGGATGGTGCCGGTGGATTCGGCAAAAGCTGCCAACGGATCGTCGAGTTGCTCGGCATTCGTGATCTCGTGACGTCGCCCGGCTCGCTTTGGCAGAACGGCCATGTCGAACGGGTGATCGGTAGCATCCGGCGGGAATGCACCGATCGTGTGATCGTGCTGAACGAGCGGCACCTGCGAAGGATCGTCGGTCGGTACGTCGAGTACTACAATCGTGCGTCATACTACCTCACCTTTCTATGTGCCCCTCAGCGGGGCAAAAACCAAGAGTTTGCTGATCGGGGTGTGGTACCGCGGGGGGTCTTCCGCGGAGCCTTGCGCGTTCCACGACGGCCTTCGCTCGCTCGCTTTGCAGGTTCTCGCGGTGAAACAGCCAGGGGCCATCATCGAGCGGGTGCTCGCCTTCGATCTCTCCGCGCTCGACGGCTAGACGCAAGGTTCGCGAGCTAATACCCAGGAATCCCGCAGCTTCAGTCAAGTTCATCCATCCACTGCTTGCTCGATTCTCCGCGCGGTAGCAAGGAATCTTGTTGTAGCTGCGGAGTGAGGTGACACGTTCCCGGGTCCATCGATTACCTCGACCCGTAAGTTGCCCATTGCGATTCAGCACCGAGGCGATGAGATCGTCGGGGCAGATACGCGAAAGAAGCCGCACGACCTCGAGCGTGTCCTTGGATGTTTGAGTGCTTTGTCCTCGGCGTCGGCGACGGACTCGCAGTTCAGTGTGCGTGCCGCCCTTCCAGTGGACTACCAGCACGACTTCTCCGGCCTCTGAATCGACGTTCGCAACGACTTCCTCGATCAACGTCCGCACGACCCTTTTCTTCAGCCGGACGTCCGTACTCGGGTCGTTCCAGACAGTCTCTAGGTCCTCTGCGAGCGCTCCAAACTCTTCTAGAGAGGCCGGCTTGGCATCTTCACAGGGAGCGAGTTGGTCGCCAATACGAGCTTCGAGTTCGCGGACCTTCTCCAGCGCTTGATTCCAGCGTCGCTCAAGTTCATCAGCTACAAGGCGATTATCTGGATCCGTAGCGTCGTATTGCCTCTCGCCGCGATCGGCTTCGTACTGCGCAGCCTCAAGGTCGCGCTGCAGGGCGCCGAGGACTTCATCCTTCTGCTTGGTTTCTTCCTGACTTGCGAGCACCGCTGCCTCCATGGCTCCCGGTTCGACGACACGAAGCACTTGTTGTGCGATGGCATCGTCTACGGGAATGCCGCCGAAGGCAATGCACTTCCGCTCACCGTTGTCCAGACGTCCCCGCAGACAGGCATATCGGAGTACGTCGTGGTCGCGTCCGGTGTAGTGGACCATTAGCTTGCGACCGCAGTGCCCGCAGCGGAGCAGCCCGCTCAGTAAAGCTGCCCCACGGCGCGCCGCTCCCACTCGGCCGCCAGCGAAGTTGTTCTCGGAGATCATCCCCCGGATCTTCTCGAATTCATCCCAGCCAATGTAGCCATCGTGATGATTCGGGATGAGTGCAAGCCACTCCTCGCGTGGTTTGCGACGAGCGGCGCGGCGTGGATGCCCGTCTTCGTAGCACAGAGACGTCCGAGTCTTCCCGTAGGCGTACGCGCCGCCGTAGGTGGGGTTCGTCAGGATGCTGTACACCATCGGATACCGGGGCCGTTTCCAATTGAGCTGACCTTTCTGGTTTCGAGTTGGCAGTTGGAGTCCATGCTCCAAGAGCCACAGCAGCGTTTGCCGCACGCTACCTAGCTCCACAAACTTGCGGAAGACCAGGTGAATCGCTTCTTGGATTCGGCGATCAGGGTCCTTCTCGATGCGTTGATCGTTGGTCTTCAAATATCCGACCGGCGCAGCAACGATCAGTTCGCCGCGACGGGCCTTCTCGTGACGAGCCTCGACAGAGCGCAGCCTTAACAAGTCCAACTCATACTCGTTCAGACTTCCCTTCAGCCCCAGCAGCAGTCGATCATTGCCTTGCCGAGGCGCGTACACGGTCTCGTGGTCGAGCAGTAGGGTATCTACAACGCGGCATACTTCGACCAGCCGTTGCCAATCACGGCTGTTGCGCGCGAACCGAGAGACTTCGCGTGCAGCCACTACGCCGACCTTGCCAAGGCAGACTTCGGCTACCATTCGCTCGAAGCCTGTACGTGTGACAGTGCCGGACGCAGATCGCCCAAGGTCCTCGTCGATCACGTCGATGTCTTGCCAACCGAGCCCTTGCAATCGGTGTTGCATGGCGTACTGCAGCTTGCGGCTCTCCTGATTGTTCATCACCTGGTAGGCGGATGACTGCCGGATGTAGAGGATGGCCTTGCGCTCAAGATGTCTCGTCTGGATCTTGTCACTCATCAGGCCCCTCCTGTCCGCTTTGATCCGCGAGGCGGTTGCTGATGTGCTCTTGAAGCAAGCGAGCGAGCAGCGATTTGACTCTCTGCTTGGCATCCTTCGGCAGCGAGTTCCAGAGTGGAGGCTTGGACCGCGGGTGGAACAAGGTCAGCTGGGTCGGACGGCGACGAACGGGAATCTTGGTCATCAATTTCTCCTTCTAAAGCTGAAGAGGGAGATTGATCTTTTCCCAGGTCATCGTCACGGGCTCCGCCAGCAGCGTCGCTCAGGAGCTCGGCCAGCGATCTCAGGTGAGGGCAACCGACAACGGGAGCGTCTGCTAGTCGCAGCACACAGCAGATGGCTCGATCGAACATCCACTGCGGAATCTCCAACGTCCGTGACGAATCCTCGTCGGAAAGTCGGCACTGGAATACCGATCCGTCCCTCCTGCAGACCGGCCGATCGACCCAAACCCTCTTTTTGAACCAGGGGTGCCACGGGTACAGCACCTCGGCCTCGGTACCATGGGTCTTGTGTTGTCGAGTTGTACAACCGGTTCCGCACACATTTATCGCTCGGCAAAGACTCACCTCTGGGGCGCGAAGCTGAGCTGGCGTCATCCGCCTCGATCAGAGCGATCCCAGAAGTCGGCGGGTTGCATCATCGGTACACCCGAAAAGCCGCCTGATGGTGTCTGGATTGAT
>CBESZZ010000574.1:0-3092 GCA_965534055.1 uncultured bacterium
GTGCGGTTCTCGAAGAGGGCTTCCAGATCACGCTGCGCGACGAAGACGCACAAATCTGGAAAGTGCGCACCGATCTCGACGGCGACGTCTTCGGCGTCGCTCAAGTCCGCGCAGCCACCATCACCGCCTGGCAAGACTGAAACCTGCACCCGCACACTCCATGAGCTTCGTCACGCATCTGCAATCCTCGGCCGATGGGTCGAAACTCTGCGCGAACTCGCTGCAGACCCACCACGGCGGCCGGCCGCTACTCGTCCGCTACGACCTGGACGCCGTCGGCCGCGCAGTCACCCAAGCGGACGTGGCCAAGCGCCCCGCGGACATGTGGCGCTGGCCCGAGCTGTCGCCTCTCGTCGACCCCGACAAGCGCGTGAGCCTTGGCGAACAGGAGACCCCACTTCTCGACTGCCCACGCCTGGGCGCCGAACTCGGGCTTCGCCGCCTGACGATCAAAGACGAATCACGCCTCCCGGGCGGTTCGTTCAAAGCCCGCGGCATGGCCATGGCCGTCTCGCGCGCCCGCGAACTTGGCGTCACCCACGTGGCGGTGCCCACCGCAGGCAACGCGGGCGGCGCGCTTGCGGCCTATGCAGCCCGCGCGGGCATGCAGTGCACGGTGTTGATGCCCGCCGACACTCCCATCGTCAATCGCCTCGAAGCGCAGTGGCACGGTGCAAAAGTGTTCTGCGTCGACGGTTTGATCAATGACTGCGGCGCGCTCGTCGGCCAAGGCGTTGAGCACGTCGGTTGGTTCGACATGAGCACGCTCAAGGAGCCATATCGCCTGGAAGGCAAGAAGACGATGGGCCTCGAACTCGCAGCCCAACGCGACGGACACTTGCCCGACGCGATCTTCTACCCCACAGGTGGCGGCACCGGCCTGATCGGCATGTGGCACGCGTTCGCAGAGCTATCCGCCTTGGGCTGGCTCAAAGACCCCGACAAGCGGCCACGCATGATGGCCTGCCAAGCAGCTGGCTGCGCCCCCATCGTCGACGCCTACGACCGTGGCGATGAATCAGCAAACCCAGCCGAGAACGCCCACACCGCCGCATCGGGCCTCCGTGTCCCCAAGGCGTTTGGCGATCGCCTGATCCTCAACGCAGTGCGCGAATCCGGCGGCCAAGCCGCCCGCGCCGCGGATGCAGAGATCACCCCAATGATGTCTCTGGCCATGCGCACCGAGGGCATCGCCCTGTGCCCAGAAACCGCAATCTGCCTCGCCGTGCTAAACGACATGGTGAAGCGTGGCGACATCGACCGCGACGAAGACGTCGTCGTGTTCAACACGGGCGCGGCGCAGAAGTACGTGGAGTGCATGCGTGATCCGGACGGCATCGCGGCGGATGGGTCCGTGCCGGTGCTGAGTCCCGGCAGCGTCCGTTTCGACGCTGCCGGCATCTTGACTCCTTAGTCCTCGCATCCCAGGCGTCAGAACTTCGTCTGCGGTGCCGCACCAAAGGCACCACCATCCAAGGCATGTCGGCCCTTGCGGTCATCTTCAGTACGCCGCAACACTTCGCTGCAGAATCACGCGGAGTCGCAAGAGGCAGAACGCACAAGTGATCGCACCCAATCAGATGACATCTCCAACACGATCCACTCCGACCGCCGGTCACTCTCGGCCTCGATCGAGCGTTCTGCTCGCCGCGATTGCGCTCATGCTCTCCGCGCTTACCGGCTGCAATGACCCGCCGGTCGAGTCCGCTGCTCCGACCCCTCGGGTCAAGGTGTTTGTGGTCGGCAAGAAGGCTCTAGGCCAATCACGCCGCATGTCCGGCAAGGTCCAAGCCGCCGATCAATCGAAGCTCAGCTTCGGCGTCAGTGGCAACGTCGCCGAAATCTTCGTCGAGACGGGGCAGGCCGTGACCGAAGGCCAACTGCTCGCACGACTCGACCCTGAACCGCTGCGCTTGAGCCTCGAGAAGTTGCGTGCGAGTGTGACCACGGCTCGAGCGAAGCGCGTCGATGCGCAATCTGAGTTTGAGCGGATGCGCAACCTCATCAAGCAGCAGGGTGCTTCGCAAAGGGAAGTCGATGCAGCGACGTCAGCGCTCGGCGCCGCAGACGGCGACCTGAACGGAACGCTGAGATCCCTCGAACAAGCTGAACTCGACGTTGCTCGAACGAAACTGACTGCACCGTTCGACGGACGCATTGTTGAAGTATCGGTCGATCCGTTCGAAGAAGTCGCCGCGTCGGGACAAGCGTTTCTCCTGCAAGCGAACGGTGCGTTGGAGGTTGAAGTTAGGGTCCCGGAGACGCTGATTCGCAACGTCGACTTCGGGCAGGTCGTCCAAGTCGAATTCCCATCGATCGAGGGCGTGGACGTGAAAGGAGTGGTCGCGACCATCGGGGCCGAGTCGGAATCTGGAAACGCATTCCCCGTCACGGTCCGGCTCGCGTCCACGGAGGCGGACATCCGCCCGGGCATGACGGCCAGCGTGACGTTCAACTTCAACGCCTACCTGGACGGCCGCAACGCCTACCTCATCCCGATCTCCGCTCTCGCCATCGATGCCGGGCTCCGGGAAGCAGCCGCAACAGGAACACCTGAACAGGCCGGACCAGGCTCCGAGGTGCCGGTTTTCGTTCTCGACCCTGCGACGGGCACGGTTGGATTGCGGCAGGTCACCGTCGGGGACATCCGAGGCAATGAACTAGAAGTCTTCGAAGGCTTGCAGCCCGGCGATCAGGTCGTTGCCGCGGGCGTCTCGTTCCTGCGCGACGGGATGGAAGCCCAGGCATGGAAGCTCGACGGGGAGAACGGCCGGTGAACGGCCTCGCACGCTTCGCCATTTCGCACGCACGGTTCCTATGGCTACTCATCGTGGCCATCACTGCCGGCGGGCTGGCCACTTACTGCACACAGCCCCGCCAAGAAGACCCTGAGATCACGCTTCGCTCTGCTCAGATCGTGACTCGCCTTCCGGGCCTTTCACCGGAACGGATCGAACAGCTCGTGACGCGGCCGATCGAGGAGAAGGTCAAGACCATCGCAGCGGTCGAGAAGATCCACTCGATCTCGTCCACAGGGATGTCGATCGTCACGCCGGAGGGGCGATACGTGGGATACAGCGGGTTGCATGAGA
>CBESZZ010000575.1:0-3086 GCA_965534055.1 uncultured bacterium
GCTCAGCCAAAGCGACGATGTCTTCCAAGGTCGGCGTTCGCTGACCGCTCTCCCACCGGGAAACAGCCGATTCATGGCCTCCCACGGCCTGGGCGACCTGTTCTTGGGTGAGATCCGCTCGCGCACGCAGCATACGCAGGCGTTCCGCGATCTCGGCGGCAAGCTTCCGCCGCCTGGCCTTGGCTTCGTCCTCAGTCATCTCGGGCCTCGGGCGTCATCGGGATCCAGCAGTTCGCTTCGCCGACCCCGCAACCACGGCTCCCGTGACGCAATCTCCCTGCCGCGGGTGTGCGGTGGATCGGAAGAGGTCAAGATGCAGGTTCTTTGCGTTCTGGGCAAGCCGCTCAGTCCCCCACACCCGACATGAATCCCTTACCCCCAACGCTCCGGGCTCTGTGCGTGGCACCCCTGCTCGCAGTGAATCGGCGCGCAGCCTTGCCTTGCAGCCGGGTCCCGGCGCACGCTTAGTCAGATTCGTGCGCGTCTACTTCTCCGACGTCTTTCCGCTCGTTCTGCCTGAGCGACACATCTTCCCTGCCGGGAAGTATCGGGCGCTGCGGCACCGCGTCCGGGAGGGGCTACACGGGCGCCAAGCCACGTTCGTGGTTGGCCCCGAAGCGACGGACCAGGATCTGCACTCAATCCACGAACCGGGCTACGTCGCCGCAGTGCGTAACGGCACGCTGCCTGCTGCGATGCAGACCGCGATCGGATTCCCGTGGAGCGAAGCTTTCGTAAAACGCAGCCTGCGATCCTGCGGCGCAACACTCTCAGCAACGCGCGCAGCGCTTCAGGATGGCACCGCTCTGCATTTGGCCGGAGGAACACACCACGCGTTTGCAGCCCGCGGAGAGGGGTTTTGCGTGTTCAACGACTTCGCGGTTGCTGCGCGTCTCGCGCAGCAGATCCTGCGCGCGCGCGGCGGCTCGGACCGAGTCTTGATTCTCGACACCGACGTTCACCAGGGCAACGGAACCGCATCGATCTTCGCAGCGGACTCAACTGTCTTCACCGCATCGCTGCATGGAGCTCGCAACTTTCCGCGGGTCAAAGAAGCCAGCGACCTGGACATCGCGCTGCCCGATGGCACCACGGACGAACCGTATCTTGCGGCACTCAATACGATGCTGGAGCGCTTGGACGCGATGTTCACCCCTGACTTTGTGTTCTGGGTTAGCGGCACAGACCCGCTGGTCGGTGACCGGTTCGGTCGGCTCGCGGTAACCGAGGTAGGCCTCGCCGCGCGCGACCGGCGCGTTCTAGACTGGGTGGGTCGAAAACCGTTGGTGGTCACGATGGGCGGCGGCTATGGCCGAGACCTCGCGCGAAGCGTTGCCGCAGCGGCGATCACATGCGAACTCGTGCTTCGACACGGCAAGGGCTGAGGGGCTGGTGATAGGGTGTGCAGCCATGCCGCCTACTGAAGACTCGACGGTTCCTACCACGCCAGTCAATGCAACTGCGCCAGACACCGAACCAAAGCCCAAGGCTTTGGGATCAGCGAACCGGCCGCTTCGAGTTGCAGTCATCGGCACGGGTCCATCCGCGTTTTACGCGGTCGATGCCCTGCAACGCGTGGAGGGATTGCATGCCCGAACGGACATGTTCGATCGATTGCCCACGCCGTTCGGCTTGGTGCGAGGCGGCGTTGCGCCGGATCATCAGAAGATCAAGAACGTCACCCGCGTCTACGACAAGATCGCCACGAACGACGGGTTTCGGTTCTTCGGCAACGTCACGGTCGGTCGCGACCTGACCGTCGAAGATCTCAACGTACATTACGACCAAGTGATTTGGGCAGTGGGGAACGAGAGCTTCCGCACGCTGGGCATCCCGGGCGAAGATGCCACGGGTGTGCATCCGGCAACGGTGTTTGTGGGCTGGTACAACGGCCACCCCGATCATCGCGGCACCACGTTCGATCTCTCGACGGTGAAGCGCGTGGCCGTGGTTGGCAACGGCAACGTCGCGATGGATGTGACCCGCGTGTTGGCGAAGGAACCCGATGCGCTCGCTGAGACCGACATTGCCGGCTACGCCCTCGAAACGCTGCGCAAGAGCACGGTAGAAGAGGTGTTCATTCTCGGCCGACGAGGGCCCGCGCAAGCGGCGTTCTCTCCCAAGGAAATCAAGGAGATCGCGGAGCTGAACGATGTGCACCTCGCGGTGCCTGCCGAAGCCAAGACGCTGGACGACATCAGCGCCCAGTGGCTCGAAAGCAGTGCGCCAAAGTCCATGCATCGCAACGTTGAGTTTCTGCAGCGGCAGGCAGACGTCGCGCCGGCGTCCCCACGGTGCACGGTGCACGCCATGTTCCAGGTTTCGCCAATCGAGATTCGCAAGAACGAGGCTGGCAACGTCTGTGGCGTCGTGTTGCAAAAGAGTGAACTGGTTGCGGACGCGGAGGGCGTCCCTCGTCCACAAGCGATTGCGGACGCAACTTCGGTGCTCGACGTCGATTTGGTGCTTTGCGCCATCGGGTATCGCGGCGTGCCGATCCTCGGCGTGCCCTACGACGAGCGCCGCGGTGTCATCCCGAACCTCGACGGCCGCGTCCTCGCTGAAACGGACGGGTCACCACTTCCGGGCCACTACGTCGTTGGCTGGGCCAAGCGCGGACCGACGGGTTTGATCGGCACCAACAGCCCCGACTCCAAAGCGACGGTGGAGGTCATGGTCGAAGACCTCACGGATGCGACGGCGACGCCCGTCCCTGAAAACGACACACAGGTGATCCCTGCGCTTCTGAAGAAAAACGGCATCGATGCCGTGAGCTGGCCAGACTGGGTCGCGCTGGACGCCTACGAGCGTGCACAGGGCGAAACACGAGGCAAGGTTCGCCACAAGCTCCACGACATCGAGGCCACGATGGCACTCGTCTCCGAACTTCGCGCGAGCCGGCGCGACGCACCATGAGCCCAACACCCAACCGTTCGCCGTTTCGCGCTTCGACACTCGCGGCGATCACCGCCTGCGCATTGGTCTTCCCCTCGCTGGCAGGGATGCTCGCAGGTCAGGACGCAGCAGACGCAGGACGCATCGCGGCAGCATCTTCCGAAGGCCGCGACGCGTTGCGCAACATTGAG
>CBESZZ010000576.1:0-3079 GCA_965534055.1 uncultured bacterium
GCTGTTCGATTCGTCACGCACTCGCGGCAACCCGTCGGAGTTCTTCCTCAACCAGGTGGTTCCTGGTTGGACCGAAGGACTGCAGCTCATGGCGGTCGGCGACCGCGCGAAGCTGACGATCCCGAGCGCGCTCGGCTACGGGTCGCGGGCGAAGGGCAAGATCCCCGCCGACTCGGTCTTGATCTTTGACGTGGAACTACTCGAGATCACGCAGAAGCTGCCGACGTTCACCAAGGCGGACCCTGAAAAGCAATCCAAACTGCCCAGTACCCCCGAGTACACCATCCAACTGATCAAGTCTGGAACGGGTGACAAGGTGGGCACCGAGCACGTTGCCGCACTCCGCTACGCGGTGTTTTCCGGCGAGGGTCGCATGCTCGATTGCAGCGAGCGACAAGGCCCGGGCCGTCAAGTGATCAAGTCGAAAGCGGCGGACTTGCCACAGCTGTTCATGCAGGCCGTCGTGCCTGAGATGTGCAAAGGCGATCGCTGGCGCGTCGAAGTGACTCCGGAGCAGGGGAACGCGCGCGTGCAGGGCACAGACGACGTGGTCTGGGAGCTGGAGCTCATCGACATCCTCAAGCCGAAGCCAATGCCGGAGTTCCGCAAGCCGGATTCAAGTAAGGTCGTCAAGACCGACTCTGGGCTCATGTATGAGGTATTGAAGGCCGGGACCGGTGAGATGCCGAAGCGCACCGACAACGTCCGCGTGAACTACGCGGGTTGGCTGCCTGATGGAACGAACTTCGATTCGTCCTTCTCCCGTGGTGAGCCGACGCAGTTCGGCGTGGGACAGGTGATCCCGGGTTGGACCGAAGGTCTGATGACGATGAAGCCCGGCGAAATCCGGATCTTCGAGATCCCTTCAGAGCTGGCCTACGGCACCCGTGGTGCACCGCCTGACATCAAGGCGAACCAGGACTTGATCTTCTATGTCGAGTACTTGGGCAAAGCCGAAGGCTGAGTGAGTTGAGCCGCGATTCCCATCGAGAGTCGTTCGGGGGATTGCGGCTTCAAGATCCCCCGCGGCCCCCGCGCCCTCGATTCACTTTGCAGTGGAAAGCTTAGTCTGAATCCGTTCCTCTGTCGGAGGCATGGGTCACGATACAAGCACCACAAACTCGGATAGCGGCAGCGCGGAGGCTGGCGCGCCCGGTGGGATACGCGGGGTGGGCGACGGTCCACCGCCGGCAACCTGCGCGTTGGAGTCCCGTGGTCTGTATCGGTTCAGGCCGGTGCGCGCGCAGGAAGTGCCGATCGTCAAGGACGTGAACTTCACGCTTCCTCGTGGTTCGTTCACGACGATCATGGGGCCGTCCGGATCCGGAAAGTCCACGTTGCTGCACATGCTCGCTGGGTTGGATCATTCATCCGCCGGTGAAGTCTGGCTGGGACAAGATCTGATGCAGGGCGGCGATGGAGCTTCGGATGCTCCAAGCGAAGAGCGCCGCACTGCGCTGCGGCGCGAGCACATCGGGTTCATCTTCCAGTTCTTCAACCTGCTGCCGGATCTCACGGTGCAGGAGAACGTCGCACTCCCGCTGTTGGTTGCCGGCGAGCGGCCGTCGCGGCACGCCGAACGCATCCATCATCTGCTCGAAGTCTTGGGCATCGAAGGGCTCGCGGGTCGTCGACCCATGGGCTTGTCGGGCGGCGAGATGCAGCGCGTTTCGATTGCGCGCGCGCTGGTCACGGAGCCGACGTTGCTGCTCGCGGATGAGCCCACGGGCAACCTCTCCAGCAAGGCTGGCGAAGAGGTTATCGCACTGCTCGGACGCGTTCGTGAGCAGTTCAACGCCACGATCTTGCTCGTCACCCACAATCCCCGCGACGCCGCGGCCGGAGAACGGGTGCTCTTTCTTCACGACGGGGCCATGCCCCTCGATGCTGCCCTGACAGGAACTGTTCGTGCGTCTGACGTTTTTCGTCGTTTGGAAGAGCTGGGCATCTAATCCGCTTCGCACGGGTCTGACCGTCTTCGGCATTGCGCTGGGCGTGGCCATCGTTGTTGCGATCCACGTCATGGATCACAACACGATCCAAAGCCAGCTCGACCGTCGGGCCGCGGACCAAGGCGACGTGGATTTCATCGTCCGAACGCTGGTTGCTGCGAACGCTACCGCGGCCGACCCCGTGTCGATCGATCCCGCGGTTGGCGACCCAGCGGTTGGCGACCCAGCGGCGGCCCAGCGTGAAGCCCTCGATGCCGTGCGTGCTGATCTCGCTGCACGACCTGGTGTGCGAAGCGTGGTGACGTTTGCCGAGTCTCGCATCGGCCTGGAGTTCGCAGCGAACGAGTCGAGCGCTAGCACGACGGCGGGCCAGCCCATCGATGTGCCGTGGTTCGGTCTCGATCCACTGCCCAATCGCGCAGCTCACTACGCCGTCGTGGTCGGGGAGGATCTCGCACCCGGGGCGACGACCGACGTGTTGGTTGGTGCTCGATTGGCGGCGGAGCACAGCTTGGTTCCCGGATCGAAGTTGGTCTTGGCAGCGCCGAATCCTGTGCCGCGAATCGTCTGCCGCGACGGGGTGCCGCGATCGATCGAGCAGCCAGTGACTGCACGCGTCGAGGTCTCCCGCACGGTCACGGTGCGTGGCGTTTTGGCCCCGGATCGGTTGGGGCGGCGAGGGTTCGGCCGCGTGGTGCTGGCCCCGCTTGATCTACTGCTGGCGTCTGGTGCACCGGTGGTCACGAGCTTTCATGTGGTGCGTGATTGGGGTGCGGATCCCGACGCGATGCAGAGCGATCTGGCTGTGGACTACTACGTCGAAGACGCGCGCTCCGCGTTGATCGGGGAAGGCGCCGACGAGCGGGCCTTCCGCAACGGAGTCAAGATTCTCGCCGGACTGGCGCTCTTGCTCGGCATGTTCGGCGTGTTTCAAACCCTGTCCCAATCGCTGGTCGAACGACTTCGGCAGCTGGGACTCATGCGAGCTCTGGGCGCGTCCCGCGGTGCGTTGTCTGGGATCTTCCTGGTTGATGCGCTTGCGATGGGCCTGCTCGGTGCCGTGCTCGGCGTGGGCTTAGGCCTCGCATTGGCGTTTGGGCTCTCGTTGTTCTCGGTGAGTTCACTGG
>CBESZZ010000577.1:0-3079 GCA_965534055.1 uncultured bacterium
GGCCGGGATGTCGCGGTTGCTGCGCTGTCCGCGCTCTCGGGCTCGACAGCGTTGGGCGATCGCGTGGTCTTCGGCGGCCACGTCGTCGCAGCAGGCCATCTGCACGTGACCGACGACGCCCGCATCGCCGGTAATTCAGCATTGCGTCACGATGTGACCGAGCCGGGCGACTACGCCGGGTATCCGCTCATGCCGAAGTCTGAATACGGTCACTTCCACTGGCTCATGCGTCGCGCGCTGCCTCTGTATGAGGAATACCGGAAGCGTCGCAAGGCGGAGCGTGCCGGGGAAAGCTCGGAGTAGAGCTTCAGCGCTTGAGGCTTGAAGCGCGCGTTACCACTCGACAGCGAAAGGCAGCAGAGGCGTGGTGCTCGGGGTTCCTTGTGCGTCGATGATCAAGGCTTGCAGGCCGAACACGACGTCTACCGGAACGCTTTGACTCATAGTGAACGTCTGCCGCAGCGTCCATTCGCCTTGCAAGGTGAGCGGTCCCATGCCAAGCACTTGGATTCCGGCGTTGGGGTCTAGATGGAGCGCGCCGATGCCTGGGATGGATGCTGGGGCGTTGTAGGTCAACGCGGTGCCGATCGCGAACACCGTGTAGCCGTTTGGCGGTCCATAAACGAACACTTCGAACGGGTGTCCGCGGGCTACGAAACCGGTGGCGATGGCCGATTGTTCTTCCGAGATGACAGTCCCGGCTTCCGAGGAGGCGCCGCCGGAGAAGACTGCGCGCGGATGGAGGAACACTGTGCCGCCGCGGTTCGCCAACGCCGGAATGGGATCTCCGATTGGGTTCGACTGCGTCGGCAGCTTGCCGCCTAGGACGACACAAGCAGTTCCGATTCGGAGCGTGCTCAGGGAATCCATCACGACGGCGTGTCGTGGTGGGGAGTAGGGGTGAAAGATCATGTCCGGCTGGATCTCATCCACGCCAAAGATGCCCGACGCAGCGACCCGGAGCTCGGAGCGTCGAAGCTCGATGGTGTCGCCGTTCACGGGGACTCCCATTGGTGGAGTGAACAACGACGGGAAGATGCCGGTGCACTGCGAGTCGCTTAGGGATACCAAGCTGTCTTCAATCAAGATGGGTTCGTCTGAGCTTCTTAGGCGTGACGACTTGATGAAGACGGAGCGGCAGTTCCGAACGAGGAACTTGTCTCGATCGGCATAGAAACCACCGATCAGGATGTTCTCTAAGTGAATCTCGCCGTCGCAGTTTTCGATCTCAAACCCGCGTGGTTTCACGGTGCTTCCACCACTTGGTGGCGGAATCGTCACAGACTGAACTGTCACTCTGGATCCCGCGGGGATGTCGCGAATCTTGATGCGACCATTCACCGTGATTGCACCTCCAAGTGACATCCCACCAGGGTTGATGCCGATGATCGCAAGTGGCTTGTCGATCGTCGCAGCCGAATAGTGGGTTGGGGTGCCGGCAACGACATGAAGAGTGTCTCCACTCTGTGCTCCCAAGACGGCTTGCGGCAAGTCGATGAAATCGACATGAGGCCCACCCCGGCTGTCGACCAACCAGGTCCGCTGCGCCAGTACCGTGGCTGAACAGAGTAGCTGGGCCAGAACGATGGTGGAGAGCAAACGTTTCATGAGGATCACTGAAGGAGGAAGCGATGTAGCCCGGTAGATCCAGCGACGTAGAGTTCGTTTGCACCTACGCCATCCAGATCCGCGAGGATGATGGAATTGTAGCATCCAAGGCTTCCGGGCAGCCAGGTGCGGTAGAGAGGCGGAGAGCTGCCAAGAGGACCGTTCAGCCCATAAACGATGAGGTCGCCGGTAACCGTGGTCACAACCAATTCGTCGCCGGGATTGCTGAGGACGACGTCCCCGCGAAGCAGCCCCACGACACCCAGTCCGCCGCGTTCGCCGGTGGAGAAGTTTGGCATGAGGTCGATCTTGCCCGTCTCCATCAATGCTTCGGATGTCTCATTGGCGGGTTGCTTGTCGAGGCGAAATGAGTGGACAGCACCTCGAGTGACTTCAGGCGACGTGAGAATCTCCGGGCTGATGCCGCCAACTGTTGCGTAGTTTCCACGGCAATGGTGCGTGGCGAACGTGCCCACGTAGATGTCCCAGTGTGTCGCGCTTTCGTGGACATCTAGTGCGGCAATCCCGTGGCCAAGATCTCGTGAAGTTGCCGACTCAAAACCGATGCCGTTGCGGTTTGGATTGACCGGGGCCGTGTTCTTCATCCACTCGTAGCAAGACACGATTCGGCCTCGCCCACCTGGCGTTGTGACGACCAGCCATGGACCATGAGTGGCGTAGGTTTCACCACTGACCAAGAGTGGTCGAACACTCTGAAGGTTCATGTAGGGAACGAAGTTGTCCGAGCTTCTGAAGTCCAAGTAGTTGGTGTTGCCGCCGCCTCCTGTTTCGTCATCGGAGCTTGCCCAATACCGTTGGAGAGTTCCGGCTGAAGAGAGGCCGTAACCGTCGATCATGTTGGGCCATCCACCGTGATTGAACGATCCGGTCAGCCATCGATAGAGCAACGTGCCGCTCGCAGGGTCGTGCGCCACGGCTCCACCCAGCGGCATGACGCCGAAGCCATCGAGCAGCAGCAGCTTTTGAATCTCGAAGGGGTTGGTCGGCTCTTGCTCCCAGTTGTTGGTTGTCTCGAAGTGGGCGAGCCGTCCGTTCTTCGGCATGAACGGTGTCGACGTGACCAGGCTGGTATTGGTCGAACCGGGAATTGAAGAGAAGCCCACCTGAACTGGTGCGCCAAGAATCGCTCCACCACTTGTCCCCATCCAGCCCCATTGCTGCTTGTCACGAGACGCAAGCAAACTGGCAGACACCAACTCTCTCCCACCGTTCTCGTTCACAGTCCAGTGCGCGCCACCGTGGTCCAGGAAGTGAATCTTATCATTCTCTCCGGGCTTCATGGCCATGGCCCAAGCGCAGGGCAGCGTACGGTTTGTGCGGTACTGATCCGCCGAACCGCGCCCCGTGTTGAGAGCGTACTCGATCGGAAGAGCACCATTCGTGATGTCCGCGACGTGCATCCACAGCAAGCGACCGGAAGACGTGGCGATGACGACTTCTTCGCTGTATC
>CBESZZ010000578.1:0-3059 GCA_965534055.1 uncultured bacterium
CGAGCGCGGGAACGAGGTGGCCATCCTTGCCACTAGCTTGAGTCACTTCGCCGCCTGAAGCCGATTCGCAAGCGAGGGTTCGTGGCCGACCTCCGCGCGTACGACACCGGCTTGGCACGAAACAATTCGCTACGTGCTAAGGTTCGCGCAGCAAGTGCCCCTCGGCACGCGCACCCCACACCTTGTTTCGTTTGATCGCCGTCCCCACGGCGACTGTCTCGCGCCCATGCAGGACGCACTCTCGTTCAGACCGGAGGTTTCGTGACCGAAGACTCCGTAGCTGCAGATCCCTCGTCGCGAATTCAGCGCCCGGCGGTCGAGTACGGACTGACCGAGCACTGCAATCTTGCGTGCGCAGGGTGCGATCACGCTTCCGCGATCTTGCCGACGAAGTTCGCCGAGCTGGGGAACTTCGAACGAGATCTGAAGGCGCTTTCACGAGTGCTCAAGGTGGACAAGCTGAAGCTGTCCGGTGGCGAACCGCTGCTTCACCCGCAGTTGCTCGACTTCGTCCTCGCCGGACAGAAGAGCGACCTGGCTCGAGAGGTCTGGCTGGTGACGAACGGGAAACTGCTGCACGAAGCGGACGACGCGTTGTTCGACGCCATCGACGGGCTTCGGGTGACGCGCTACCCGGGTGTCTCGATCACCATGACCGAGCAAGAACTGGAAAAGCGTTCCGCAGACCACGGCTTCGCGCTGCTTAGCGAAGCCACCGACACGTTCCGGTCGACACTCCTACACAACCCACACGAGGACCCAGCGCTTGTACGCCGCATCTACGCAGACTGCGGCCTCGCGCATCGGTGGAGCTGCCACGTGATTCACGAGGGGCGCTACTTCAAGTGCCCGCCAGCGGCTCTGCATCGCTCGCGGCTCGCGGCTTCTGGAGCCGGTGACGCATCCCCTGGCGGCATGCCAAAGGACAACCGCGGCCAGGACAGTGTGCGGCTCCATGACAACCCGACGCTGCGGCCGGACCTGGACCGCTACCTGAGATCCGAGCGCCCGCTGCAGGCGTGCAACGCATGCATGGGCTCCTCCGGGCGAGAACTCCCGCATCGACAACTCAGTGAAGACGAGCGCCAGGCAGGGTGGATTGGGATGCTGGCGAAGCCCGACGACCTTCTCACCGAGGGCGCCTTTGGAATCCGAAACAAGGTCCGACGTTTCTTCCGTTCCCGGCGCGCGGCGGCACAGGCGCGAGAGCAGGACGCCAAGGACTGATCTGTGTCGCATTCGACGCCCTGTCACGCCCGACGCCAGGCATTCCGCGTTGCGACGATTCCGCTCCGATGCCACACTGCTCGCCCTTCGCGGACACCCAAGCACCTAGGCATTTCTGCCGTGCTCCCCAAGGTCCGGCTCCTCGCACCCGAACATGGCTGATCCCCCACACATACTGCACGTGTGCAACAGCTTCAACCCGGGTGGTGCCGAGGTTCGGACTGCGCGACTGATCGACCACTTCGCGGACCGCTACCGCCACTCAATCTTGCCCCTCACCGGCGGCACCGGTGCGGCCGCGATGATGCGAGACCCCGACCGCGTGCAGTGGCTCGAGCCACCGCCGCGAGCGGGGAGTTGGCGCACGACCCGCGCGATGCTGCGCCTGTACCGCGAGCACAAGCCCGACCTTGTTCTCTCCTACGGCTGGGGTTCATTTGACGCGGTCTTCGCGACTTCGTTCTCGCGCAAGCGCCCGCACATCCATCACGAAGATGGCATGACCGTCGTGGAGGCCACCACGCCGTGCCGCCGTCGACACATCATGCGCAGCATGTTCTTGCCGCGCATGAACGGCCTGATCGTGCCGTCGACCATGCTTCGCGACCGCGCCACGTCGCGCTGGCGGATGCGGGAAAACCTCGTGCACTGGATTCCCAACGGTGTGGAGTCGGTGGAACTCGACCCCGCATCAGGCGCTCAACTTCGTCAAGATCTTGACATCCCCCCCGACGCGCACGTCGTGTCGATGGTCGGTCGACTCGCCAAGGAGAAGGCCATCGACCGCGCGCTTCGCGCGATCGCCGACCGCCCCATCCATCTCTTGCTTGCGGGTGACGGCGAGGAAGAAGCCGGACTGAGGGCGCTCGCAACCGAACTGGGGATCGCCGACCGCGTCCACTTCTTCGGGCGACTCGAGAACACGTTGCCGGTACGCATGGCCTCGAACCTGCACTTGTCGACCTCGACCACGGAGCAACACCCGCTCACCCTCGTCGAAGCGATGGCCGCGGCCCACCCGGTCGTCGCCACCGATGTCGGCGACGTGCGGGTGACGCTGCCGGACGCCCAACATCCCTTCGTTGTGGCAGCAGACGCCTCCACCGCAGATCTCACCAAGGCCATCGACGCGATGTTCGCCGACGAGAACCGCCGCAAAGAACTCGGCCAACTCAACCGCCAACACCAGCGCAACCACTTCACCTTCGACGGCATGGCCGCCCGCCACGCGGCGCTCATCGACGGGGCGCTGGGTGCCTCCGCTCCGCCGCCGTTCGTCGCGACGAACTAGCCGCAGGACGTCGCGAACTCGACGCCTACTCGCGGATGACGGCGATGAGGGTTGGCGACGTTCCGAACCTGATCAGTCTGGACAGCCCCAGACAGATCACATGACGCTCGCGCTAGTTGGAATCGGAAGCCAGGGTCGCCAAGGCTTCAAGCACCAGCTCACCAGAGTCCGCACCAGGTGAAACCGAGCGCTCGTAAGTGAACAGCTTGTCTTCAGCATCGACTTCACTCATGAGGTAACCCACCTCGTCATCGACCAGTCCGAAGACCAGCAGATCGGGTCGTCCCAAACGGCTGCGCAGTCGTTGCGCGAGCAGCGGTTCCATCTCGCCGGGCACGCACGCCGCAAGCAGATCGCCGATCTGCAGAAGACCTACCGTCGCGCGCAACGCACCGCTGTAGAGGTCCCGCGGAATCGCCAACGTCAGCCGCCCGAGCCGCAGCCCAGGACTGGTGAGCGGTAAGTACACGTCACGTCGCCGTACGGTCAATGCATCCGCCGGCAGCGGCGTCGCGGAATCCAACGCACGACGCGCGATCGC
>CBESZZ010000579.1:0-3056 GCA_965534055.1 uncultured bacterium
GCCGACGTTGCGGTGGTCGTGACCATGGGAGCAGCGTTGTTTGCGGGCACGTTCGACGCAGCTTGCACTCTGGGGAGCGTGCCGGAAGGCGCGTTACCGACGGTGACGACTGCCGATTTGAAGACCTACGGCACTGTGGCGTTGATGGGCTTCACGTGGATCTCGTTACTACTCACCGGCCGCATCGTCGTGCGACTACGGCTTGCGATCGCGTCCCACGCAACAACGCTGGCTGATCTGCGCCACGAAGAAGATCAACCCTTCCGGTTCAGCGTCTGGGAACGCTCGTTTCTGCTCTTCATGCTGGTCGCGGTCCTCGCCTGTGCAGCCGCGCTCGTGACGATGTGGACTCTCGCGGGACCAACAGCCGGGGCAATTGCAGCGGGAGCGGTCTTCTTAGCTCACCTGGTTTGGTATCCGCTGCGCCTGCAGGCCGCGAGACGAGCAAGCTGAATCAAGCTCAACGAGAATCGCCGAGCGAAGCAATCGCCGACAAGGGTGCAGCGTCCTGATTCGCTTTGCCCTCCCGCGTCTTCGATGGCTGACTCGCACTCTTGCTGGCGGCGGCTGGCTTCGAATCGGCAGATGGCGCCTTGGTGTCTGCGCCATCTGATGGCTTCGCTGAAGCGACGTGGCGCTTGAAGAACGCCCAGATCGTCTCCGTCGCTTGAAGCTCGGCGTTGCGAGTTGGCCAACCGTGGCCAGCCCCTTCGATGCTGTGTAGTTCGACCCGTGCTCCACCAGACTTCGCGGCCCAAACGTCGACGTGCACTTTGCCGTTCTCTGAAGTGGTTCGCTCGGGCTTCTGCGCGCACTTGTTGTGCTTCACAAACAGCGCCACAGATTCGGGAGCACCAACCAGTCCCGGGTAGGCCGAACCTTCGCCGCGATCCTTGTCGTAGGGGACGATGTTGTCCGCCATGCCGTGAATCGACACCACCGGCACCGGTGACTTGGGCATGGGGATGATGCGGCGCCCGTAGCCGATGGATCCTGCGACCGGCCCGATCGCCGCAAGCCGATCCCCGTGTGTCGCCGCAAACGAAAAGCTCATGATCCCACCGCTGCTGTGACCCGTCATGAAAACCGATTCTTTGGCGACAGGCTGATTTTTGATGATGTCGTCAATCAACGCCGCCAAGAACGGTGCATCCGCGCTGTCCTTCCCCCACGCCGGTCGCCAACTTCGAGGGCGACCCATCGCCTCGGGGAACGCGACGATGAACCCTTCGCGATCGGCGACAGCTCGCCAGCCGTAGTGCGCGCTGGACGCCTGCCGCTTGCCACCACCGCGGCCGTGGAGCATTAGGACGAGCGGCACCTTCACGCCCGGCTTGAGGTTGGCCGGCACGTGGAGCAAGTACTCGCGATCATCATCGTCGATCTCGAGGCTCCGAACCTTCAGTCGCTGCTCTCTGGCTTCGTGATTCTGCGCCGGCGCAAGCGTGGTGAAGAGCAAGCAGGCGAGCGGGCCGAGAGCGGCAAGCCGCATCCGTCGTGAGTGATTTGAGTTCATGGCTGATAGGCGGGAGAAGCACTGGAAGAGTACCGGGATTCCGCGAGAACCCGCTTCTCGCGCCCGTCGGCACGAAGAAATCACAAGCGCTCTAGCAGAAAGGTGAGACCAAACGCGCCGACCCTGGGACCAGAGGTGATGACTGGGGCGTGAAGATCGAGTGCCGGGAACGTCCCGGGCGCGCTTCTTTCGCTGCGCGCTCCCAAGTCGCTGCGTCGCCTCACCCACGTGTGGCACCGGCTCCAACGCGGAGCAGATCGAACTGTGCCGAGGGGAGCGGTGTGCCACGACTCAATCAGGAGTTCATCCATGAATTTGGTTCCGTTTCACAACTCTTCCCGTCACCGGTCTCCCGGCATGCTTCATGCACTCATGCGCGGCGCGGTTTCGGCCGCTGTCGGCGTCGGCATGGTGCTCGCAATTGCCAATGACGCGTCCGCACAAGGCGAGTTCGTCAACTTCGAGTCTGGCCAAGTTCGGCCGATCGAAGTCGGCGAAGTCACCATTGACGGCAACACCGGATCTTTCCTCTTCATCTGCAACACACCCGACGACTGCCTCGAAATCTACGAAGCGGCAAGTCCGTTCACGTTCATCAAGCGCATCCCAACAGGCCTCAATCCAGTGACGGTTCGCTACGTGCCCGAGCAAGATGCCATCTACACTTGCAACTTCCTGGGCGATTCGATCACCCGGACCTACCTCAACTCGTCGATCAGCGGCAACTCGGTCACGATCGCACCATTGCTCGATCGCACGATGTACGTCGGAGACGAACCCGCGGACTTGGTGTACTTCCCCAACGAAGACCAGATCATGGTCACGCTGCACAGCCAACGCGGGATGGCGCTGCTCAACGGCACCAACCTCTCGGTGATCACGCCGCTGGCACTGGCAGACTTCCCCCTGGGAGGAACGCCACCAAGCAGCTGGATCCTGCACAACCCAACCTACATCGAACGCATCGGCACCGACCGAATCCACATCCTGGACCGTCACGACGACGATGAGTTCGTGGACTTCGACTTGCTGTCCTTCGACGGCAGTGCACCAGGCAACGGTCGGCTGCTAACCGGCGGTTTGGGCACGACGCATCATTCGATGACAATCGACTCCTCCGGAACGAAGATGTTCGTGGTTGGGATGGATGCGCAGCAACTGGTCAAGAGCGGCGAAGCCGAGGTCAAGCTGCTCAAGACCGGATTCGTGCAGAGCTGGATGTGGGTGCTGGATCTAGCGCCAGGCACCGCTCCCACCCGCCGCAACGAGGGCCTGGCGGTGCTTCCAAGCATCAACCTCAACCGCAATTACAACGTGCCGGCTCTGACCGAACTCGATCGCACTCTGGCGCTCGCACAGCCCGCCGGAGTCGCACTCATCGAGGGCGCAAGCGGAATCGAACAGATTGTGGTGACCGCACTGAGTTCAGATCGAGTCGCCTTCTTGACGCCCAACTCCAACACGATGGGTGGCTACGACATTGCCCGCGTCGCGCTGCCGGCCTTCAACCCGGCCTCTTCCCACCCAGGCTACCGCGGCG
>CBESZZ010000580.1:0-3038 GCA_965534055.1 uncultured bacterium
ACCGCAGCGAAGGTTGCCTTCACCGTGATGGGTTCTCCGGGCCGCTTACCGCCTGTGGCGGTGAATGCCGACATGGTCAATGGCCCATAGCTCACACCGTTGCGCACCGCTTCGAGAAACAGCCGCAGCACCTGAGCGTCGGCGCGGAACGTGACCTGCACCGGGTAGTTGTTCACGAAGTCCTCGATGCGCACATCTTGTTCGCGACCTCGACGGATGGTGCGTCGCGCTCGGCGGCGCGGCGGCACTTTCAAGTCGTCGATTGCGGTCAGTCCCCGCGCCGCGGGGTCTGCGCCGCGAACCGTTTCGTGCGCTTCCATCAAGGCTGTGGTCAACGTGTCGACGACGGCGAGCGAAACCAGCGTATCCGCGATCTCTTCTCGTCCGAGCGGCGGCGTCCACGCGATGTCTTTACCGGACAACTGCACGTCGAGCACGTTCGCGCGACGGGTCAGCTTCTTGCGCAGCGCGTCGTCGACCGCTGAGAAGTGCGTGTCCGCCAGGCCTTTGCCGGCGAGCGTGTAGTCACCGTCAGGTTCAAACGCCGCGGCTTTCCGCACGCGCGCCAGCTCCGCATCGAGAGCGACCGCATCTTGCTCGGCCGCATCGCGCGCGGAAGACATGTAGTAATCACCACCACCGCCACCACCACCGCGCGGTGTAGACCACGTAGCACTGATCACTTTGTGGGCGACGAAGAACACGACAACCCCGAGCAGCACGCCCAAGATCCATCGCTTGTTCTCTTGCCAGAACTCACCGACATCCATGGTTATTGATCCTCAACGTTGTCTACAGCCGGCTCGCTCTTCTCCGTGAACCCAACCTCGAACATGAACTCGATCCCGCGATCCGCAGGCTCCGTCGTAGGTGTCAAAGTGGCGATCCCTTCAAAGTTCCGGAAGGCGACGCTGAAGGCGTTGTAGACCGAAGTCACATCCACGCCGTTGAGCTCGCGGCCTTGGCCCTGCACGACGACTTTGACGCCGTCGTCCGCCGGGCCTGCTGTGCGTCCGCCACCACTCCGACTTCCTCGAGACCCACGACGCGTGGGTCGGCCTCCGCCCTTCTTCAGTTCGATCTTCTCGATCCAAAGCGGTTCGGGAAGCGTCTCATCCAAGGCACGAAGCGTTCGCAGCGTGCCGTCCAACGGCGTGACCAGGGCACCCATGGCCTCGACCAGCTGCTGCTTTTGCTTGTTGGATTCAATCAGGGTTTCGGCGTCGCCGTGGACGTTTTCCGCGGCCTGGCGCTTCTTGATGGCAACGCGCTGCGCAGAGGTCGCTTTCGCTGACTGCTCTGAGGCTGTCTTCGCAGAAAAGGCCAGCAAACCGACCGCGATGGCACCGGCGGCGATGTTCCAAACCGTTCGGCGCTTGAACCGCTGCTTCTTGCGGACTGCTTCGGGCAGGATCTCGAGCGCATAGAGCGAGTCATCGATTCGCCCGGCAGCCAGACCCAACGCCACCACCGCTTCGAGCTTGTTCGCTTCGAGCAATTCCGCGTCCTCGTCATCCAAGGCCGAGAGGTCCACAGCGTCCCACGGATCGAGCAGTTCGACGGGGCAGCGCAGCGACTCGCGCAGCATGCCCATCAGCCCGCGCAACCTGGCGCTACCGCCACAGACCAAAACCTTGTCGAGACTCAGCTCGCTGATCTGCGTTTGCGACTTGCAGAAAGCCAACGACGACTGGATTCCCGAAGCAATCGCGCTGGCAGCTCCACCGGCCGCGAGCGTGACCTTTTCGGCCTGACCCGATGCGAAGTTGCCACGGCTGCTGGGGTCCAGGTCGATGAGTTCACGCTTCAGCGATTCCGCTTTGCGCTCGCTCACTCCAAACCCTGAAGCAATCGCGTCATCGATCACCTTGCCGCCACCGGACAGGTTCCTCGCAAACAGCAGGTCTAGCCCGCGCGCGATGGCCAAATCGATGGTGTCGCGCCCGATGCTGACCAAGCACACGACTTCGTCTGCCTCCGTCGGCACGCACTTCTGGTAGGCGTTGTAGAGCGCGATGCAGTTGGGCACGTGCCCCGTGACAGCACCACCCGCGCCGGAGATTAGCTCGTTGTGAGCGCCCAGCGCGTCATCCCGCGCCAACGCCAACAGCACCGTTTCCATCCCGCCATCTTCATCGTCGATGGGCAACAGGTTGAAGTCCGCACTCAGCTCGCCGCCGGACTGCTCGGAGAGATCCTGAATCTCCAGGTCCATCAGGTTCTTCAACTGCCAGTCGGGAGACGGCGGCACCTGGCTGTAGCGAAGCGTCATCTCGCGACCGGCCAAACCGATCACGGTGTCGTTCAGCTTGATGCCGGTACCGGCCAATGCGGCGCTGCTTTCCCGAGGGGTCCGTCCTTTGGGCTCCACGGCGAAACGAAGCACTTCAAGTCCTGAGCGGCCTTCCTTGGCCAACAGGACTTTCATTGAGTGTGAGCCGCTATCAACGGCAACTGCACGGGATGCCATAGTTATTTTCCCTCCGCGCCGTGGCGGGTCAAGTAGTCGCGGACGAGGCCGGCGAGGTCTTTCTGTTTTGCATCGTCGAACGCCTTCGCCAAACGGCCTAAGCGTTCGCGCCGCTCTGTATCGCGGGTTGCATCAAGCGCGGCGAGCTGCGACTTGGCACCTGACTCTAGTGAATCCAGCAGCTCTGCGTCGCTGAGCCAATCGACTCCGTAGCGCGATCGCAAAGACGCAATCCCACCCAGCACGCGCTCAAAGCCACCGCGGGTGGCGAAGAACTCGGCGGTCGCAAGATCGGCACGCAGCGATTCCGTCGCCCGCGCCTGCGCGGTGAGGATCGAACCGCGCAGCTTCTGCGCCTCGCGCAAAGCATCGGTGTCGTGCGGCAGCGTCGTTTCGACCTCCGCAAGCAGCCCGAGCGCTTCGCCTAGCCGCTCTCCGGCCTGCGCGCGTTCTGCCCTGGTCACTAGATCACGGGCCTTGCGGGCCTGCTCTCGAAAGTCTGTGCTCAGCCGCAGTCCGCCTGTGGGCACGTCGCGAAGCGTGATGAAGTAGCCCTGCGAGGTTTCTC
>CBESZZ010000581.1:0-3026 GCA_965534055.1 uncultured bacterium
GACGCGTCGCCAACGGGTGGCCAAAGCCGCACGAAACCGTCGTCTGTCGCGGTTGCGATGGTGCCGCGCGAATCGATCAGCCGCGCGGTGGCGGTGTTCTTGGTGTCCGCGGGCTGCAGGCTTCGCGTGTGGTCCACGGGTTCGAGTGCACGAAGCATTGCGTTGCGCACGTCGACGCCCGGTGCCAGCGAGTGCGCCTCGAGCAAGAGTGCCAATGCCAGGTCTGGGTCATCTTCTTGGACCGCGCCTGCGCGCGCGACGATGCGGCTAGCTTCGGCATGGTCGCGTTCGCGCTGCAGGTCAAAGAGCTTGATCGCCCCGCGAAGCGACTCCTCGCGAATCTTGACGTCAGGGTCCTCTGGGAACATGGCGAACGCGTCGCTGACCAGTCTGTCTGCACGCTCGCTATCGTTGGTGCCAAGCGCGGCCTCCGCGGAATCCATCATCGTGAGTGCGCCCGCGCGGCGTTGCGCGCGATCGATGCCGTGCCAGACCAAAAGCGCGATCGCGACGAGCGCGATGAGCGATGCGGCTGCGACCGGACCGCGATGGCGTCGACCCCACTTGCGGATGCGCGTCCACGTGCCGGCGGGCTTCGCGAGGATTGGTTCCCAGCGCAAGAACCTGCGCAAGTCTGCTGCCATGTCCGCCGCGCTCGCGTAGCGCGCGACCGGATCCTTCTCCATGGCGCGCGCGCAGATCGTGGCCAGGTCCGTGGGTGTGCGCGGGTTCCGCTTGTGCAGCGCTTCGGGCTCAGAGAAGCAGATCGCGTAGACGATTTGCTGCATGGTTTCGCCGGCAAAGGGCCGCGTCAGAGTCAGCAGCTCGTAGAGCACGACACCCAGCGAGAAGACGTCGGTGCGCGGGTCCACCGCAACCCGCTTGGCGAGCGTTTGCTCCGGGCTCATGTAGTGCACGGTGCCCGTGAGGTCGCCGGACATCGACAGGCTGTGCTCGTCGACTTCTTTGGCCAAGCCGAAGTCCAGCAGTCGCGCGCGACCGAGTTCGTCGACGATGACGTTCCGAGGCTTGATGTCGCGGTGCACGATGCCCTGGGCGTGGGCGGCAGCAAGCGCTTCGGCGACCTGTGCCGTGAACTCCGCGACCTCTGCGTAGAAGCCACGGGCAACCTGTTCAACGCCGGCGGGAAGCGACACGCCCAGACTCGCTTGGTCGTCCTGCAGACCCCGAATGCCGGTGGTGCGGACCGTGTCGGGCTGGCGCATCCGCAGGTCATCGACGATGTCGTGCAGACCACGCCCGGGGACGTACTCCATCGCAAACGCCAACGTGCCTTCGACTTCGCTGAAGGAGTGTACCGGGACGATTCCAGGGTGATGCAGCTTCGCCGCAGCCGCCGCTTCGCGCCGGAACCGTTCGACGTGGACGCTGGACAGACTCAGGCCGGGCGGCAGAACTTTCAGCGCGACTCGGCGACCCAGCGAGACCTGATCGGCTAGGTAGACCACGCCCATTCCGCCGCGGCCCAGCTCTTCGCGTAGCAAGAAATCGCCGAGCCGGCGCGCGCCATCACCAGATTCGCCTTCGGCACTTGTCTCGGACTGCACTTCGCGGGGTGGTGCGCCGACCAGGTCGTCGAAGGCGAGCACCTGCCTGCACAATCGATGGATCTCAGGTCGCAGTTCCTCGGGCCAACGGCGTAGGTATGCCAAGAGGTCTGGAGGTTTGATCTTCGTGCCGAAGTCGCCGCGTTCGTGGGCTTCGACGAACTGTTCGACGGCTGTCTCGACCACCGAGTCATCGTGATCCGCTCCTGGCTGCTCTGTCCCTTGCGGCTCAGGTGAAGCCTTGGGGTCTGCGGAAGGGTCTACTGCGCGAGGCACGCGAGGCTCCTCGGTGCCATCGTTCCGTGTCGACTCGTCGCGTGCGCTCACCCTTCGACGGTGCCCCCGCGAGCCATGATTCTGGCGAGGCGAACTTGTGCACGAGACAGTAATGCACGGACCGCGCCGGCCGTGGGCAGGTCCAATTCGATCATTACCTCTTCCACGGGAAGCTCCATGTAGCGCCGCAGAATAATGACGTCGCGTTCGCGGGGCGGCAACAGGTCGAGCGATTCGCGTGCGAGGTCTGTGAGCTCGTGCCGGCTGGCGACTTTGGAGGCGGTTGGGTCATCCGTGCTCGGCTCGGGGACGCCTTCCGCGTCGAGCGGTAGCACGGCGTCAGCATCCCGCTTCTTGGTTTGCGATGCGCGAATGCGCCGCAGGATCCCGTACTGGGCGCCCTTCAATAGCCAAGCCAGGAACGATCCGTCCCCGCGCCATTCGAATTGGTCGAGCCGTGCGAGCGCTGAAAGGATCGCGTCGTGCGTTGCGTCTTCGCTGTCCGAACCCAGCACCCTGTAGCGCTCGCCGACGAGTTTGCGCAGTGCGCGACGCAAGCGGTCACGATGCCTGCGGAACAGCTCGTCCACGGCGGTTCGGTCTTGTTGCAGCGCACGGCCGACGAGAGCTCGGGTGTCTTCAATCATGGGTGCGGAAGGAGCGGTCGTTGCTAGGGGAGACTAAAACGTCGGCTGGCGAGGTTACAGAAGCCTCGTGCATCATGCGCGCTGCGCCGCGTCAGCCGCAGGGCTTCGGCTCAGAAAGCGCTGCAGAGCGGCGAAGGATGACCCGCCCGAGCTGCGCGGGAGTCGCCTAGCCAGCGATGCGTCCGGACCAGCGCGGCTTCATCTGGGCTGCTTCAGCTGTTCTCGCACCAAGGCGTGAGGTAGGCGTGGGACCACGCGGCCGTTGATGCCCTGCGTGGTGGTCGCTGCCCACAAGGAGTGGACGATGGCCTGTTCCGTGGCTTCGGCCGCCGCGCGAAACAGGGGCGTGAGCCGATCGTTCCGCAGCCTGGGACCGCCCGTCGTCGGTGATCTTGTTGGACCTTCGCGAAGGCCGGCGTTGGTGCTGAATGCGATGGCGTAGTCGCCGCTGCCGTTGGAGAACGACGCGCCCGTGCGAGCCATCCCGGCGAACGCGCGCTTCGCGAGGCGGCGCAGGCTTCGCGCATCGAGCGGG
>CBESZZ010000582.1:0-3019 GCA_965534055.1 uncultured bacterium
CGTGCTGCTTCGCTACGTGCCGATGACCGCCGAACGCAAGACCGGCATCGTGTCCCGCGGCGGATCGATCATGGCGAAGTGGTGCCTCTCCCATCATCGCGAGAACTTCCTCTACACAGAGTTCGAACGCATCTGCGAGATCATGAAGGCCTACGACATCTCGTTCTCGCTCGGTGACGGTCTGCGTCCCGGTTGCATCGCGGATGCCAACGACGAGTCGCAGTTCGCCGAGTTGGAAACGCTGGGCGAGCTCACCCAGGTCGCGTGGAAGCACGACGTGCAGACCATGATCGAAGGGCCAGGCCACGTGCCGATTCACAAGATCCAAGAGAACGTCACCAAGCAGATGGAGGTCTGCGCGGAGGCGCCCTTCTACACGTTGGGTCCGCTCACCACCGACATCGCACCGGGCTACGACCACATCACCAGCGCCATCGGTGCGGCGATGATCGGCACCTTCGGCACCGCGATGCTGTGCTACGTGACGCCCAAGGAGCACCTGGGCTTGCCAGACAAAGAAGACGTCAAGGACGGCGTCATTGCCTACAAGATCGCGGCGCACGCCGCCGACCTGGCCAAGGGTCACCCTGGTGCGCAAGACCGAGACGATGCTTTGTCCGATGCGCGCTTTGAGTTCCGCTGGGACGACCAATTCAACCTCGCGCTCGACCCCGAACGCGCACGGTCGTACCACGACGCGACGCTGCCACAAGAGTCAGCGAAGACGGCGCACTTCTGCTCCATGTGTGGACCAAAGTTCTGCTCGATGAAGATCACCGAAGAGGTTCGCGCCTACGCGAAGAAGCTAGAGGCCGACTCTGCTGCAAAGGCGAGCAACGAGGCCGACGCGCTCCAAACCGGCATGGAGGAGAAAGCCGAAGAATTCCGCGAGACGGGTGGCGAGATCTGGGCCGCCAAGAACTAGCCGAGGGTCGCTGAGCAGGTCAGGAACGGTGCCATGCACCGTCCCCACCTTGTTCAGTCCTCGCCAAGGCGCTGCAGTCGGGATTCGCGGTGGCGCACGATGACGCCCTCTTCCATGAAGATGACGTCTTCCGCGATGTTGGTGGCCAGGTCGGCGAGATGTTCGACCTGCCGCGACACGGACAGGAAGTAGACGCTCGCTTCGACTTTCTCGGGCGAGGTCTTCATCGCGGCCTGCGCGATGCCGAACATCCGCTTGTGGAGCGCGTCGACGGCATCGTCGTCACTCAACACTTGCCGCGCCAAGTTCGCATCGAACTCAACCAGCGAGTCCAAGCACTTGCGAACCATGCCGTGCGCGGTTGAGAGCATCTCGGAGATCTCTGGCGGCACGGGCTCTTGGATGCCTTTTTTGGTCAAGCTCTTTGCGCGCTTGGCAATGCCGACCGCGAGGTCCCCCATCCGCTCGAGGTCGTTGTTGACCTTCAAGACGGCCACGACAAAACGTAGGTCTGCGGCAACCGGCTGGTGCAGGGCCAAAATCTTCAGGCACTCTTCTTCGACAGCAACTTCGATGTTGTCGATGAGCGCGTCGCCTTCGATGACTGCCTTGGCGAGTTTCCGATCGCGCCCCATGAACGCTTGAGTCGCACCCAGAATCGCTTCTTCAACGAGGGACCCGACCTGCATGAGCTTCTTCTTGAGATTTTCAAGGTCACGGGTGAAGTGTTTCGTCATGGCAAGTTGGGGAGGGTCCATTGCTGGCTGGGCCAGCAGGAAACTTAGCGGTTGAGAGTATCTTCGACCGCGGGGAGGCGAACGAGGAAATGGCTGCCACGACCTGGAGCACTCTCCAAACGCACATTCTCCATCACGCGCTGCCTGCTGACTGGGCTCATGAGTCAAAACCGTAGGCAACCCCATGAAGAGCGAATGAAGCTCGGATGAGCGAGCGGCGAGCTCGCTCACTCGGGCCCAGACTCATCCAGGAGGCTGTTCACAAGGTGCCGCGAACCAAATCTCTACGCCTCCGGAAACGCGCTCCCATGCGAGACCCTTTGCGGCCAACCAGCGCAGCGCTTCGGTCAACTTCACTCCGCCGAGCGGAAATGGCAGCGCTCCTGGGGCGGGCCGCGTGATCAGAGAGATCCGCACACGGTTGGGCATCGAGCAGGGTGGTTCCAGAGCGACCGTGACCACCGCTTCCGTACCGGAAGGGACATCCAATAGCGTGGCGTGCAACAGCTGCAAAATGGCTGGGACCACAACGCCAGGATCGACCTGGCGCGCATCGCGACCGGTTTCAGGAGCCTTCAGGCGCACCCGTATTTGTTCGTCGCGCAAACCGATCCGAAACCAGTCGACGACCAAATCCAACACATCAATTGCAATGACGGGCTTCGAAGCGTGCGGTTCCGTGGCGTGGATCTCTGCGGGCGAGACATCCGTGATGGCAGGCTCCGCGCGTTCTTCCTCGCTGGCTGAGACCAACGCGCGGAACGCCGCCAAAAATACATCCGCACGGTCGAGGACGTTTTCCAAGACGTCAAATGCCGGCGCTTCCATCGCACCTCGTTCGGCCGATGCACGCATCAACGATGCCCGTCCGCGGATGGTGAACAACAGGTTGCCCAACGAGTGCGCCATGCCTGGACCGGCCAACGCCCAGGGTTCTGCCGCCGAACGAACTCCACGGCTTGCTTGCACTTCCTGACGCTCGCGAGATGTGCCCATCAGCCAAACCGCCCGGAAACGTAGTCCTCGTTTCCCTGCTTCGCAGGCGTGGTGAACAACGTCTCTGTCGAAGCGAACTCCACCATCTTGCCCAGGTAGAAGAACGACGTGGAGTCCGAACAGCCTGAGGTTTGCTGCATGTTGTGAGTCGCGGGACCGACGTCGGGCTGCAGCGTCGGGTCGAAGCCCGTCGACTCCGCGTCATGACCCCTGGTGGGCAGCACAGAGCGAGGTCCCGGCATTCGAAGGGAGCTCCTTTCGGACGAGGCGTGGGGCATGGCATTCATGATCGGGAAGCCAGGCGGCAGGTCAAACCGCGCTCGTGGAATACTTGCGGAAGCCGACCCTCATCCTTCGATGA
>CBESZZ010000583.1:0-2966 GCA_965534055.1 uncultured bacterium
ATCCCGTGGCCATTTCAGGTCGTTTGCGACCTAAGCTGGGCCGTCATGTCCTGGATCCAAACCGTCCCTTTTGACGCCGCCGAGGGCGAGCTCCGAGAGCTTTACGCCGCAGCGGTCGACCCTCGATCCGGGGAGTTGGACCATATCCTGCAGATCCACGCTCTTCATCCGGCTGGCCTGCGCGCGCATCTGCAGCTCTATCAAGCCGTGATGCGAGGCTCCAAGTCACTCCCGGTCGTTGACCGCGAGCTGATCGCGCTCACCGTGAGTCTGCGCAACCAGTGCCACTATTGAATCACGCACCATCGGCGCGGTCTGCGCCGATTGCTGAGAGACGACGCGTTGCTGGCCCGCGCAGAGAGTGCAATTCTTGCCGATGAGCTGGCTGAGTCCGGTTTGGAAACAAAGCGTCTCGCGATGCTGGGCTATGTCGACAAGCTGACCAGGACGCCGTGGGACATGCAGAGAGCGGATGTTCAGGCGCTGCGTGACGTGGGCTATGGCGATGCGGATGTCTTGGCGATTGCCGAAGTTGCCTCGTACTACGCCTACGTCAATCGCATCGCCGATGGTCTCGGCGTCGAAGTGGAAGCCGACTAAGATTCAACGACTCATGAGTCGCTCGTCCAAGAAGCTGCGCACGTTCGGCCATTCATTCTTCAGGATTGAGAAGTACACCGTGTCCCGGACTCGACCGTCCTCGCACACGATGTGCGAACGCAGAATGCCTTCCTCCTGGGCGCCCAGTCGGAGGATCGCCCGACGCGAGCGATCGTTCAGCGCGTCGGTCTTCAGTTCCACGCGTCCGCAGTCCATTTGGTCGAAGGCGTAGCCCAGCAACAGCCGCTTGCACTCGCTGTTGACCGCGGTGCGCCACACTGCGGGATCGAGAAAGGTCCAGCCAATCTCCAAGCGGCGGTGCTGCAATGCCACGTTGCCAAAGCGAGTGCAGCCCAAGACTGTGTCCGAGTCTTGCTGCAGGATCGCGAACGGAATCGCGATCCCAGCGTCCCGATCGGCGAGGCTTGCACCGACGTATTCCTCCATGTCCGCGAGCTTCGTCATCGCGTTCGGTTTCCATTGCCAGACCCCGGGCTTGCTCGCAATCGTGAACAGCGCCGCCACGTGATCCGTGGACAGCGCGACCAAGCGGACGTATTTGCCGACCAGTGTTGGGGTATCCATCCGGGTGAGAATCGGGGTTTGTGAGCGATCGGGCGCTGCCATTTTTGGGCGACTTTCGAGATGCATCCTTCAGGCGCTTCGAATTTGGCGATCGGTGCGGTCGGTGACGTTGCCGGGTGAATCGTGCGGGGGCTCTTGGAGGCTGGTCACACGAGTATGTGGCGCGTTTCGTGATCCAGAAGATCGCTCCAAGGCGCTTGCTGAGGATGCTTGACCAGCTGGTTGAGACCGGTGCCCCCGAGGGTTGGTGATTCGCGGGTTGGCGGTTGCTTGCAAGTTTTGCCAAGATGCGCCGCATGAGCGACTCCCGCCCCAAACTCGTCCCCATGCTTCTCGTTGCGCTGGTCATCACCTGGGCTGTGACCGGTCTTCGCCTCTATGGCGAACTGGAAAACTGGGATCCCAAGTTCTTCAGCAAGGAACCAGGTGGAGGGATGGCCTTGGTCGGGATGTCCTGGCTGCCGATCGTGATCGGGCTTTGGTTCGGGTTCGTGCTGAAGCGGAGCGGCTCTCCGGTATCGTTGGGTCGCGCGGCGATCCTCTATGTGGTCGGCCTGGCTGTGTTCGCCGGCGGGATGTTTGGCTTGATTCAGGCGGACCTCATCAAGATCCCAAGCTTGGAAGCGCCCGGATCCTTTGTTGGCACCGAGTACATGCTCGCAGCCATGGGAGTGGCGGCAATCGTCGGACTGATCGCGTGGCCGAAACTGACGCTGTGGCTGATGATCTACGGAATCCTGGCGCGGCTGCCCATCGTGCTGATCACCTGGCTAGACATCGACAAGGGTTGGGACACGCACTACGGCGAAGGTCCTCCTGGCTTGGTGGTCGCGGACAACACCGAGCTGTTCTACGGCTTGATTATGGCGCAGGTGACTTTCTGGCCGTTTGTGTTCACGCCGATCGTCGGCGGGCTGTTCGGCTGCATCGGCGCCGCAATGGCGCGCAAGAAGTAGGCGTTAGCCTCAGCGGCAGAGTCGACCGGGGCGTTACCCCGCGTCGGCCAGCGGCTCGATGCGGGTGATGTGCAGAATTGGGCAGAGGTGCATGTCCTCGAAGAACCCTTCTCTGCGAGCGTGGGGAACGCCCACGGCGATAAGACGAGCGAACACCCACAGCAGCTCTGGGTGAGGTACTTCGTACGACGCACCGTCCGTCAAATGGATGCGGAACGGCACGAAGGGCTGCCGGCGGGTCATCCGCAGGAGGTCTTCGGGCTTGAACACGCTCTCATGTGTCATGAAGGCTAGTGTCGGTAACGCCTGACTCCTCGTCAATCTCTCCCGGAGCCGCTCTCAGAGCGGCCGTCGCAGCCTCAGCTGCGACCGTGCCCCGCTCAGTTCGCCAAGGCCTTCACGGCCTCGGTCAGCTTCGGCAGGACTTCCAAGCAGTCGCCCACGATGCCGAAGTCGGCGACCTTGAAGATCGGGGCTTCTTTGTCGTTGTTGATCGCAACGATGGTGCGCGACGTGCGCATGCCGGCCAGGTGCTGGATCGCACCGCTGATGCCGACTGCGATGTAGAGCCCCGGTGAAACCACCTTGCCCGTCTGTCCGACCTGCTCGCGATGTGGTCGCCAACCGGCGTCCACCACGGCACGCGATGCGCCAACAGCCGCCTTGCCTGCACCGAACGCTTCGGCGAGTTCTTCCACGAGGTGGAAGTTCGACGGGTCTTTGAGCCCGCGTCCGCCTGCGACCACGATGCCCGCTTCCTGCAGCGGTACGCGGTCCGATGACGCAGCGATCATCTCTTGGACAATCGATTTGAAGTCGGCGGCG
>CBESZZ010000584.1:0-2958 GCA_965534055.1 uncultured bacterium
GTGCCGGTTGTTGGAGCGGTCGTTACAGGTTGGAAACACGGCAGCGACGTGACGGACCAAGACGGGGCCGCGCTGATGACAGACCTACCCACCGGGAAGATCGGTCGGGCGCGCGTCAAATCTGCTCCCCACGAAGCTCACGTCTCCGTCAAGGAACCGATCACCTCACCGCTTCGCGAGCTGGTCAGTGGAATGAACGAGCTGACGTTGATCGTTCCGCGCCAGGCACAGCTGGAGGTACGCTTGTCACCCGGAGCCCTCGATCGAATGACTGAAGCCACGCCGGTGCGGGCGAAGGCTGGAGACGAGTGGCAAGATCTAACCCTGCGCGAGAACGAGACGACGCTGTGGATCCACCCGGGCACGGTCACGCTCAGCGCATCGGCCTCTGAGCCGCTACGACTCGCCGTACCAAGATCACTGCAGATGGATCCGGGCGCGCGCCACGTGTGGACGATCGAACATCTCGGCGGCGATCGAAGCGTCCACGGAGAAGTCGTCGACATCACGGGCAGAGCCGTCCCGTCCGCACGCATCCGGGTGGGATTCAGTTCATCCGATCGACAGGCGGCTGAAACGAAGACCGACGCAACCGGTCGCTTCAACTTCGCAGACCTCCCGGAGGAGACATTCACGGTGTCGCTGATCCCCGATCACAGCACACGGTTCTTGGCGGCCCCATCGGGTGGCAAGACACAATTCGTTGTGCCACCGGATCACGACGGCGCAGCCCTGCAGTTTGTGCTCGAACCGAGCTACGCCGTTCGCGGCAGCATCCTCCGGCGAGGGGCGATCTACAGCAGGCCACGCACCGTCGTGCTGATCGGCCCGCTCGGAACGAGCGCTAGCACGTCTCGCACGACGCTCTCATCACCGCGGGCCACACCAGGCGTCGAGCGCGGTCAGTATTTCTTTGGCAGCGTGGTCGCAGGGAACTATCGAGTGCACCTCGAAGACAACGCCGGCACTGGCGAGACCGTCAACGTCGGCCCCGGACTCGTAGACAGCGCGGCCACGGTCGATCTATCCGTCGACTGAACCTCGATCGCTGGATCCGGATCACCGGGTTCAGATCACGGAGTCCGGGTTAGCACAACCAGTCCCCGTGCGCGCGTGGCTTCAGCCAGTGCTGCGGGCAAGGCCGCGAGTTCGAACCGTGGCTGCAGCGCTTCCGCGAGCTCCGCGCGCCCCGGGCGGCGAACCGCAAGCACCACAGCACGCGCGTCGACGGCTTCCGCTGCCGTTCCCAACTCACGTGCGCCAAACCGCCGCGGCGACAGCGGGCGACGATTCGCGAAGTAGCGAACCCGCGTCATGTCGGTGACAAAGTCCTCATTTGGCGCCAAACGCTCAGCAAGCCAAACACCCAGATCCCGCTCCGCCATGCGGTTCCCGTCGATGCGCCCCCGCCACGCGGTGATTGCGCCAAACGCGCAAAGCAGCGCGACACCGACCGGCAACAGCCACCTCGACCGCTTTGCGGGAACATCTTCGCCGTTCACTCGAGATCGAGTCGCCTGGAAGCGGACTCCAAGCAACGCGCACCACCCTATCGCCGCACCGGGAACAACCAGTGGCGTCCAGCTGATGAAGAATCGCCGCCGGACGACGAACGTCGCAATCGCCCCAAGCGCGAACACTCCGACAGCGGCATGCACGCGAAACGCATTGGCTCGCGCCGGAGTCCACCGCGCACGCCCTCGCCAAGCGCAAAACGAACACCACAGCAATCCCAGAGCCAGTGGACCGAACGCCTCCATCCAAGCCCACGGCGCGCGAAGCAGGTTGCCGAAGACGTCACCCTTGTCGGGAAGCACACGCTCGTCGTGAAACTCCCACTTAGCCAACCACTCGGACTCCAGCCCCAGCGACTGTCGCCAAAGAATCAAACCAACCAACGCAACCGACGCGGGGACGCAGGCCACGAACAGTGCGGGAATCGGTGGTCGAACGTCAGACTGCGAACGCTTGAAGCGAACCAGCAACCATTCAGAGCACCATGCCGCAGCGAAACCGAGCGGAAGCGCGACACCCTCTGGCCGGATCCAAACCGCCGCGGCCGACCACAGGCCAAACCGCCATGGCGAAGAACGCCCCGGAGTGACCGCCAAGAGTGCCATTGCGACGCAGAGCACGAATGCTGGCTCCGAAAGCACATCCGTCGCCGTGCGCGAGAACAGGCTCGCAGTCGCCACGAGCCAAGCAGCGACGATCGCGACGGTCTCGCCACCACCGCTTCCCGAGGCATCTGCCCTGGGTTGAGTCACGTCGACGGAGGAGCCCCACGCACGAGCAAGCGCAGCGATTGGCCACACCGCAAACGCACCTAGCAATACGTTCACCCATTGCGCGACCCGAAACGCATCAACTGCGCCCTGGCCCGCCGTCATTTCCCCGTCGAGGAACCAGGCCAACGGCCCAGCGAGCAGCAATGGAAAGCCCGGTGGAAACACTTCCGCGAGAGCTACACCTGCATTTCCCGCCGCGAACGCCCGTGCCATCCACAGGTAGTTCGCAGCGTCTTCGGCAGGCACCGGCGTGTGCATTGCGATCCCCGTGCGAACCAAGAGCGCACCGAAGAACGCGCACCACAACCCGCGGGTCATGGCAGCGGAGACTCAGAAGATGGAGAACCCGACGGCGGAGGATCCTGCTGCGACGGATCCTCATCAGAAACTGATCCCTGGGGCCCGGAAGACTGAGGTCCGGAGGCACCGCGTTGCTCGGCGGAAGACTCCGGTGCTTCCTCCGCGTGACGCACACCATCTGGCCAAGCTGCCTGAGCGTCGTCGCCTTCGCGCTCGAACCGGCGGGAATTCCAGATCTCAGACTCGGGAAGCTTCAACACCGAATCCATGGATTCGCCGTCCGCAGCAAACTCACCGACCTCGAACACCAACCGTCTGTAGTTGCGCACGTCGAGCACCGACAGCGTCTGCACCGTCCGCAAGGCGAACA
>CBESZZ010000585.1:0-2942 GCA_965534055.1 uncultured bacterium
GAAAAGCGCAGGGTGAACGTCGCATCCGGCGTGACCTGCTTGCCGTAGGCGGCGAACAACGCCTGGCCCATCTTCGCGCCGAGGCTCTCCTCTTTCGCGTCGAGCTCGGCCATGGCAGCCTGGTTCGCATCTTCCAGAGGCACCGCCACGCGAGCGACAATCACCGCGGGGTCGTCCGAAGCGTCCAATGCCTCGGCGCCGCCTTCGAGCAACGCATCCAGCGCTTCGCGGCTGCGAAGCCGCGTTTCGGCGATGCGCGCCGCGGCCTGTTCTGGCTCTTGGCCTCCCAGCAACGCTTTCAAGAACGGATCGCTAGGGTCGAGCCAACGCTTGGCCCGCACCAGGTGGTCGGTGAAGAACGCGGACTGCAAGGGATCCATCGACTGCGGCATCGAACGCGCGCGCTCGGCAGCCGCCTCAGCCTCTTGGCCCGAACCACGAATCGCGCGCACTGCCGCCATGGCTCGCAGCAAATCCAGCGAACCACCCGCGGATTGAAAACTCGACCGCGGCGCCAGAACCGTCTTTTGGGTGGCGACTTCGCCGAGGGATTTCCACAGCGATCCGTAGTTCTTGGCCAGCTCCGGATCGGCGTCGATCCGACGCTTGAACTCGGCCTCTGCCGCGCGCTTTGCGTCCATGAACTTGGAGTCTTCCAATGCGGCGGACTCACCTCGATAGAGCTTCTGACCGTTCTCGAATCGCAGGATCGACGTGCGAAGCTGCTTCTCCAGTTCATCGTTGCGGCCGGCGAACTCGCGCAGAATCGCCAAGCGATTGTCGATCAGCTCACGCGTGATGGGCTTGCCCGCATCGCGCAAGTGCTCGAGCTGCTTCACCGTCAGCAAGCGCTCCGTGCCTCCGGGATTCCCCGTGAGGATGACCAATTCGTTGTCGTCCGCGCCACCGGCGCGCATCGGAAAGTAGTTCGCGCTCGTGTCGGCCGGCTCACCGTCGACGTAGGCGCGGCACAACGTGAAGTCGATGGAGTAGCGCGGGTAGACGAAGTTGTCCGGGTCGCCGCCGAAGTGACCCATCTGCAAATGAGGCGCAGCGACCAAGCGCACGTCGTCGAACACCCGGTACTGGTAGAGCCGATAGAGAGCGCCTTGGAACAGCTTGACGACCTGCGGATCCAGGTCGGCATCGCTACCGCGTGCTTCCTCAAGAATGCGCTCTTCGTTCACCGTGCGACGCGAGGCCGCGTCGGTTTCCGAGGTATCCGCGTCAATGCCTTTCGCCATTGCGGCCGTGACGTCTGTGATCTTCACCAACTGCTGCACGGTCAATCCGGTCAGGCGCGGTTCGTCTTCACGCTTCATGGCGACGAAGCCATCTTTGACCCAGTCCGCTTCACCCTGCACGTCGGCGATGTTGCCGCGCGCGCAGTGATGGTTCGTCAGGATCAAACCTGACTTGGAGACGAACGACGCGGAGCAGCCATTGCCAAAACGCAGCGACGCCATGCGCACCGCGTGCAGCCACTCTTCGTCGGGGCGGAAGTCGTACTCCTGCGCCAACCACTCGAGCGGTGGGTCTTCGAAGGTCCACATCCGACCGAACTCCGCTCCGGGCTTCATCCCGGGATGCGCGGCGGGAGCATCGTGGCCAGGCTTTGCCTTGCTGGGACCAGCGGGTCCGGGGGTCCCGGGACTGACGGCCTGCGCGGAGAGGGTGAAAGACAGCAGCAGCGAACTGCCAACGGCAAGGAAACGCATCATCTTGTGGTCCTGACGAGGACGGGGTGAATCAGTGGTGTGATCTCCTGGTCACACGGGGATCACGGCGCAGGACGCGCTGCGCGCGGTGAGGGCGGCACTTTGCACCAAGACGACGCAAACTGGAATGCTCACGGCAGGACGGTCGAAGAAGAACTACGGTATTCGACCCGCCGCGCTCCTGACCCCTCCGCTCCCATGGCACCACGCTCGACCTGGAAAGGCACGATCCAACTCAGTCTCGTCTCGGTGCCCGTCAAGGCCTACACCGGACTGGATTCGAGCACAGACATCCGGCTGAATCAGATTCACCGAGAGTCCAAACAGCGGATCCGCTACCAGAAGGTCGTCGACGACGGCCCGGTGTCGAGCGAAGAGATCGTCAGCGGCTACGAGTATGCGAAGGGCAGCTACGTCCTGGTCGATCCCAAGGAAGTCGCCGCGCTGCGCAAGCAATCCGACAAGGCGATTCGAATCCACGGTTTCACCACCCATGAAGCGATCGACGACCGCTACCAAGCCGGCAAGACCTACTACCTCCTGCCCGACGGCATCGCGGGTGGCAAGCCCTACGAACTCATGCGCCGCGCGATGGCCGACACCGGCGTGGTCGCAATCTGCCAGATGATCCTCGCCGGACGCGAGAACCTCATCATGTTGCGGCCGCTGGAAAACCTGCTCGTTGCCGAGACGCTTCACTACGCCGAGAAGCTCAAGCCGCTCGCCGACTTCACGAGTCAGTATGAGTCGCCAGACGTCAGCGAAGACGAGCTCGCACTCACGCACACGCTGATCAGCGCTTCGACCATCGAGAACGTCGACATGCGCACCTACAAGGATCAGTACCGCAACCAACTCGAAGCGCTGATTCAGAAGAAGCTCGACGGCGAAGACATCGTGCAGGTCACGGAGCACGAGGAACCGAAGATCCTGAACCTGATGGAAGCGCTCAAGCAGAGCGTCGAAGCCGCGCGAACCGGCGAGCGCAAGACCGCAATGTCAGCCAAGAAGACGGGCACGTCGAAGGCCGCGACCGCCAAGAAAGCGGCTGCATCTGCCAAGAAGACGACCAAGAAGAAGACAGCCAAGAAGGCTTCCAAGAAGAAGAGCGGGTAGCGGCTCAGGCCGATGATGGCTCCGGATCAGCCAGACTTCCCGGAGTTCATTCAGCCAATGCTGGCGCGCTCTGCGGACGCGCCGTTTGATCGCGACGGCACGCGCTTC
>CBESZZ010000586.1:0-2907 GCA_965534055.1 uncultured bacterium
ATAGCCACCCGTCGCGAGCACCACGTTGTCCGACGCATGCCGCTGAATCTCGCCGGTGACGAGGTTGCGCACGATGATGCCTTTCGCTTCCCCGTCGACGAGCACGATGTCGAGCATCTCGGTCCGCGCGTGCATCTTCACGTTGCCGTTGCCGATCTGCCGCGACAGTGCGGAGTAGGCGCCAATCAGCAGCTGTTGACCGGTTTGACCTCGCGCATAGAACGTCCGACTGACCTGAGCACCACCGAACGAGCGGTTGGCCAAGTAGCCACCGTACTCGCGAGCGAACGGTACCCCTTGAGCGACGCACTGATCGATGATGTCGACGCTGCACTGCGCCAACCGATAAACGTTGGCCTCGCGGGAGCGGAAGTCGCCACCCTTGACGGTGTCGTAGAACAGACGCCAAACCGAATCACCGTCGTTCTGGTAGTTCTTCGCGGCGTTGATTCCACCCTGCGCGGCGATGCTGTGCGCACGGCGCGGGGAGTCTTGAAAGCAGAAGCACTCGACCTGGTAGCCGAGTTCCGCAAGCGTCGCCGAAGCCGAAGCACCAGCGAGTCCACTCCCTACCACAAGCACCTTGTACTTCCGCTTGTTCGCGGGGTTGACCAGCTTGTTGTTGAAGCGTCGGTTGTCCCACTTCTCCGCGAGCGGTCCTTCGGGAATGCGCGGGTCCAAGACGACCTTCGACTTGCCCCCGCCTTGGGCGCCGCCCTTGGCGCCTTTCTTCGCTTTGTCGCTCATGACGGAACTCCTGCTGGAAGCGGACATACGCCGATCGCTACGGCGACGACAATGAGAATGTTGCCTGCCGGAATCAGCAGGGCGAGAAGCATGCCGCCGGTCTCAATGAGCGGCGAGTAGCGTGGATGACGCACACCGAGCGATTGAAACGCGCTGTGCAACCCATGACGCAGGTGCAGGAACAAAAGCACCTGCGCCGCGACGTAGGTCAACGCGATCACCGGATGCCTGAAGCCTTGCACCACCATCGTGTAGACGTCATGGCGGCCTTCGATGTCCAGGCGGCTGAATTCACCGGGCTGAATCCAACCGAAGGTGAAGTGCATGAGGTGGTAGAGCAGATACACCAGCACGACCAAGCCGGTGAGCAGCATGTAGCGGGATGCACAGCTAGCCTGCACCGAGGCTTGGTAGATGTATTCCTGCGGTCGCGCCTCACGGTTGCTCGACTGGAGTCGCAGCGCGGTGATGACGTGCAGTACGAACACCGCGAGCAGGCCGATTCGCGCCACCCATAGCAGTGGACCGAGGTCCTTCAACCCTTGGGCGTAACTGTTGATGGCTTCGGGTCCGCCGAACAGCAACAGATTCCCGACGAGGTGAGTGACCAAGAACCCGAACAGGAGCAGGCCGGTCACCGCCATGACCAGCTTGCCGCCGATCGAGGAACGCCAGAGATTCTGGATCCAAGCCATGGAGCTCAACACGGCGCGAAAGAGCAGCGCGCCGCCAAGTGATGAATGAGGGACGTAGACGTCGAAGACGCAGCGGGGACGACAGGAGTGCAGCCCGCAGGGATGCAGAGGATCCCGCCATGAGCCCTCGTTGCAAGCGTGGTTTGAGATCCGCAGGCGCCGCGATTCTCGTCTGCGACCCGCGATGCGCAAACGACCCATGCATGCGCGAATTCCACAGGTCTCGAAACTCCAGCCGAATTGGCCCGACGGAGCCCAACACAGCCCCGTGCGCGTGGTTCGCGTCAGTGCCCGGGTTCGACCCAGCCCGAATGCAGCCGCACGCCGGGACTCAAATGGCGCACAACACGCGCCTCGGCTGCGGCCGCTGCGCCCCAGCGGGCGCGAACCAAATCCCGTGGCGCACGGTGGAGAGCCAGGCTCACGTAGTCGTCGTGGTGCCGCGCCTCGGCCTCGACGAGAACGTCCCAGAGATCAGCAGCCTCCGCGTCAATGGTCGCGTAGGCCTTGGCCAGAAGCTGCATGCGCTCGCAGCTGCGCAGCTCGATCAGACCAGCCACGCAGAATTCATCGATTGCACGGATCTCCGGCGTCACGGGCTCCCCGCCCGGCGCCGCGGGCCCATCCAAGATCGCCCGTTTCAGCCCCGCGGCGTAGCGGCTTGGCTGCTGTGGGGCGAAGTCCAATCCACGGGATCCCATCAGCTTGAGCACGCGTTCGAAGTGCACCAGTTCTTCTCGGGCGAGCATCGAGAGCGGCTTTTGGATTTCCGGTCGGTCGGGATACCGAAACAGAAAGCCCATTGCGCCTGCCGCCGCCTTCTTCTCCAGGTGCGCTTGCTCGAGCAACAAGGCCCCCACGTTCCGATCGCTGGGCGTCACCGCGGTAAATGCGGTGGCCCAACTCTGCGGCGTGGCGACGGCGAGCGTGAACTCACCTGCAGCAGGAGTCGCCTCGGTCTTCGTCTGCGTTGACGTCGACGACGCGGCCTGCACCGGTTCGTGCATCGACTCGCTCATCGGTTGCCGTTCGCTGCTGGCTTGCGCTCCGAAGCCAATCGCGTTGCAACAACCTCGTAAGGCGGCGCAACGAAGTAATGCGCTCCGCGTTCGATCCGGCGCACAGCAATGCGGACGGTGGCCGCGGGCTTCCCGTCTTCGCCTTGAAGCTGCACTTCAGGAACCGCGACTCGCAGCGAAACCAACGCCGTCGTGACGGATCGGTCGGCGCCGGGTCGAGTCACCGTGCACCGAACCTCGCACGTTCCCGGAGCTTCGGCATCGGCGACAACCTCTTCGACGGTCAATTCGAAGCCGCCGGTCGGCGCGGTGGCTGAGAGGACCAGTCCCGGGTTGGTGGGATCTTCCGACCAAGCGGCAACGACCGGCAGACCCTCAGCCATGGCACCGCCCGACGCACCAGCCACGGGCTCACCGCCTCTCGGCGCACCAGACTCTCCAGTTCC
>CBESZZ010000587.1:0-2904 GCA_965534055.1 uncultured bacterium
ATCAACTCCGTAGGCAAGCGCTGCCTCATTGAACATCCAGAGATTCTTAGGCGTCCAGCTGCCTCTGGACACCGTGCTTCTCACCGTCGCGGCGGGAGTTCTTCTCTCTTGCCGCGTTTCCCGGCCAGCGCTCGCAGCTGGCATCAAAGAACAGAGCTAGCAAACGATGCCTTACGTCAACATTCAGATCACCAAGGGTGCGTCCCGCGAGCAAAAAGCTCACGTCGTTCGGGACGTGACGAATTCTCTGGTGCGTGAACTCGGGAAGAGTCCGGAGCACATTCACATCGTCATTCAGGAGATTGAGGAGGAAGACTGGGGGTTCGGTGGACTGCTAACGGACGAGTGGAAGCGAACCCAGGGTCGCCCCAGCACTGAGCCGTCATGACGCCTCAGTGCGAACCCGGTGGACCGTCGTTGCGATGCGCTGTCCTCGTCTCCCAACAACAGTTTTGGGTCCCTCATGACCAGGAGTCCCCTCATGACCAGGAGTCATCGTCGCCATGACCACGCAAGATATTTTCGGCCTGCAGTTCGCACTGAGCATTGTCATCTTCGCTGTTGTCGCGAGGGTCTACCTGCGGCCTTGGCTCGGGGGGCTTACCAAGCGCGAAGCCCTCATGTGGCTCACGCTGCCGCACATGTTCAGGCATGTCGGGATGGTCTTTCTCGTGCCGGGGATGGTGAGCGATGGGATGCCAGAGGGCTTCGCGAAGCCTGCCGCGTACGGTGATCTGCTCACGGGCATCCTTGCACTTGCGGCATTCGTTGCGCTGCACATGGACTGGCGAGCAAAGTTCGCTCTGGTTTGGATCTACACCGTGGTGGGTCTCGTGGACCTCGGGAAGGCTCTTCCCCAAACCGACGTCGCCCCATTCTTCGGTGCGGCTTGGTACATCCCGACCATGTTGGTTCCGCTGCTCTTGGTCACGCACGTGATGAGCTTCGCGCGCCTGGTGCGACGCGATGCAAAGAGCGAAGCTGAGACCAGGTCTGTCGTCGAGCAAGGCAGACCGGTGGAGGCGTCGCGATGACTCCTTGCGTGACGGACCCTCGTGAGGCACGGGGTGGTGGCACCTGGAACCCCATGCACTGTCTTCGACTGAGCGCACGGAAGTGCTTCCAAGGACTCGTGTAATCGTCGTACGGGCGTTGGCAGATGCCGTTCAAGGATCGCATCACTCCAGTCGGCTTGGCTACCTCAGGGGAGCCAGCACCCTAAGCTCCGCGACATTCGATCTGCGATCCCACTGGAGCCCACTCATGCGAAAGTCTTCTCTTCCGACCGGCCTGGCGGCGACGTTGTTTTGTGCGGCAACGACGCTGGCGCAAGCGACCGACCCGTTTGCATCCGAACTCGACCCCGCCGGACGTCTCGACACGGCGACACATACTGCGTTGAAGCGCGACAAACGCGTGCTGATCATTTGGGGCACGCGGGGTGACGCCGACTCAACGGCGTTGGTCACTGCGATCCACGGCATGAAGGTGCGCGACCAACGCAGTCGCTATGAGTTTGAAGTTGTCGCACTCGACGCCAAGGCCGAAGGGGCGATGCAAGCCAAGCTGCTGGGCGCGGACGTTCATCGTCTTCCGCAGGCCACAGTGCTTGATGCTGCGGGCAAGTTGTTGGTCCATGCGGACACGGCTTCTTGGCTGAGCGATGGTGCAGTGGACGGCGAAGCGGTGCAGGCGTTCGCCGAACTCTGGAAGGTGCCGATGCCCGACGCGCGCGACGTGCTCGCGGCTGGGTTGGCCCAAGCGAAGCGAACGAACAAGTCCGTACTCGTGCATCTCGCCGCACCTTGGTGAGGATGGTGCTTCAAGCTCGAGGAGTTCCTCGGGCGCACGCGCGTGGCGGAAGCAATGGCGACGGACTACGTCGAAGTGAAATTGGATACCGACCGCATGCCGCATGGCAGCGAAGTCGCCGAAAAGATCAAGCAAGGCGAGAAGGGTGGCATGCCCTGGTCGGCGATTCTTGACGCAGACGGTGAGCGACTCATCACCAGCATTGGACCCAAGGGCAACATGGGCTGCCCGGTTCAGCCTGAAGAGCGGGTCTGGTTTGGCGAGATGCTGCGTCAGACCAAGAAGCACATGACCGACGCGGAGCACGCGACGGTCATGGCGGAGCTCGATGAGTTCGCAGGCGCGATCCTCGATGCACGCAAGAAGAAGTAGGTCTTGGCCGGGCCGGTGGGGGACTGACCCTGCTGGCATTGGCGCGGTGGTCGGGTAGGACGCCCATCCGGAGAGGCGTGACTCGGATCAGGCTGCTAGACCGACGGTTGCCCGACGGCTTGACGCTCGGAAGACGTCGACCCTTGGGCTTGGCGAAAGCACGAATCTCGCAAGTTCTCGTGCTTCGATCGCGACGCGCAAGCATCGAGCCGAGAAGTCTGGTTCGGCATCGACGGGATTCCGATGTGGCGTGCTGGGTTCGCATCGAAATGTCCACTGACGGGAAGCCTTGTGGCTTGAGCGCGTACGCGACGGGTTCGCTACAGTTTGCTCATGTCCTCCATTTTGAATTCTTGGATCCCCTACTTGTCCGTCGTTGCGTCGGTTGGGCTGAGCGCTGGGTTGGCGGCCCAGGCTCCGAGCCTCATTGAGGTGCACCGAATGTTGCCGTCGCAACGCAACCGTGTTTCTCTTCCTCACGCCATCGCGGATGCCAACGGCGACGGGCTTGCGGATCTTGTCTTTGGCGGTCGAACGAACGGGCCGCAAGTCTGGTTAGCCACGGCGGACGGTCGGCTCGAAGTCCGACCCTCAGCGTTTCCTCCGTTGTCCGACACAACGTTGGGCATCGCCCTCGCCGACTTCGACGGGGATGGTGATCTCGACATGGCGTTCGCCAATCGAGCGCTGATCTGTCTTGGGCCCACGTGTGTCGGTGCC
>CBESZZ010000588.1:0-2896 GCA_965534055.1 uncultured bacterium
CGGTATCTCGTCCGCAACGTCCCTTTCTACACCCACAGAGTAAATCTCGACCCCAACCAGATCGTTCAACCGGACGGCATCAACTTTCGGGCTTCACAAGATCGGTTCTTCGGCATCGAAGATTTTCGACCCGACTACGACCCCGACGAATACACCGGCGGAAAGATGGCGGTTCGGGTCCATCGCCTCGATTCCATGGTTCCAGAACTTGAAAACTCAACGATCGTCGGCACCCACGAGATCCTCAAGCAACCGGACCCGCAAGGGCCACTTCGTTGGTTCCGATCCTTTGCGGTAGCACAGCGTGGTCACTACATCTTCGAGTTTCCCGGTGGCAACATGCAGCTACCCACGACGTCTCTGAGCGTCGCCATCACCAACAGCGATCCACCACCGATCAACGGACCTCTTCAAACTTTCGTCATGGCTGTTCCTTGGGGCGGCACCACTGTCAGCGGTTGGCTCCGCTCCGAATCAAGAATTCCCATGGGTCAAACCAATGGCGCAACCGCGGAGCAACCACTGATCCTGTCGACAAAGAACGACGTGATGACGGACGTCACCGGCCAAAAGATCTGGCTAGACTCCGCGCGAAATTTGGTTTGGTACCGATTCACTGCGTCACTGGCGGGAAAGAGTCAGTGCGGATTCGAACCGGAAGGTGTTCGCTGCATCCTCAACCACCAGTACCTCATCCTGCAGCCGTAACCTCCGATCGAACGTAAGGTGCCAAAGACAGGGAACCTCACCTCGCAGGCCAGACCGCCACCTCCAACTACCTTGGCCCACAAGGAGCAAGAACTTCATGGCGAGGCGGTTCCGTCACGGCGGCCCAAACACCTGACACCGCGCGAGGACCCGAGCGATCGCAAGACAGTCGCTTTCAATCCAGTCGAGGACATCCGGTTCTTTCTAGCCGGAGTCGCTCGCGCCGTTTGACGCGGGCAGCTGGAAATTCCGCGATGGGCATGCGCTGACCACCTGCTCGTGCGAAGTCCGCGAAGACAGCTTTCCTAAGCCATGCGCCGCATCCAGAGCAGCGGCGTTCGCGGGTTCAATCGATTGCGAAGGCGCGATGGCCCCCTCGCGTTGGACTTGGCCAGCCCATCGCAGCCGCGGGGTGATGACGGTTGGTGCCTGCGGCCTGCCGGACTCCAGCGCGATCTGGCAAGCGGGAACGGTTCACGGACCGCGCACCGATGGAACGCTTCCGCCGAGCAAGCTCAGAGGTTCGTCGCATGGCATCGACAGCTCTAGGTCACAAGCGTAGGACACGGAGAAGTTGCCGCAGACGCAGCCCGGATAATCTTGAAAGATGAGTACGAGTTCGCCGGGGCTGGGCGATTGTGTTGCCTCATGTCCTGGCACCGTACGGGTAGTTGCGCCCCCACAACCCCTCCCACTCCATGAACTCTACGGACCCCACCGACTACGATACACCCGAAGGCTTCGACGCTGGCGCGTACTGGCGAGCCAACCTCATCGTGGTTGCAGTCCTCCTGGTCATCTGGTTTGCCGTGTCGTTCGGAGCGGCAATCCTGGCAGTAGACGATCTCAACACCGTCAACTTGCCTGGCACGGGATTCCCACTCGGATTCTGGTTCGCACAGCAGGGATCGATCTATGTCTTTGTCCTGCTGATCTTCATCTACGTGTTCGCCATGAACCGGATCGACAAGCGCTTCGGCGTCTCAGAGGACTGAGCAACCACCATGAGTGTCAAGACGTGGACAATCCTGATCGTTGGCTTCACCTTCGCGATGTACATCTACATCGCGATCAAGAGCCGAGCTAGCAGCACGAAAGACTTCTACGTCGCCGGGGGCGGCGTCCCGCCCCTCGCCAACGGCATGGCGACGGCAGCGGACTGGATGAGTGCGGCGTCGTTCATCTCGATGGCTGGCCTGATCTCATTTATGGGCTACGACGGCTCCGTCTACCTCATGGGATGGACCGGGGGTTACGTGCTGTTAGCGCTGCTACTTGCACCCTACCTGCGCAAGTTCGGCCGCTTCACAGTTCCTGATTTCGTCGGGGACCGCTACGCGTCGAGCCCCGCGCGCATCGTCGCGGTGCTTTGCGCCATCTTCATTTCCTTCACCTACGTCGCAGGCCAAATGCGCGGCGTGGGAGTTGTCTTCGGTCGCTTCCTGGAAGTCCCGGTCGAATGGGGTGTCGTGTTTGGGATGGCGATCGTCCTCTTCTACGCCGTCCTTGGCGGCATGAAAGGCATCACCTACACGCAGGTTGCGCAGTTCTGCGTCTTGATCTTCGCGTTCCTCGTGCCCGCTGTTTTTCTGGCGATCATGATGACGGGGACTCCGATCCCGCAGCTCGGATTCGGAGGCACCCTGCAGGGTGAACTTGGCGCGAAGATCGCAAACGGGGAAACCATCTCGCTTCTGCAGAAGCTCGACGGACTCCATGAAGAGCTTGGCTTTGCGCCCTACACGTCCGGCACCAAAGCCACGATCGACATCTTCTGCATCACGCTCGCGCTGATGGTCGGCACTGCCGGGTTGCCGCACGTAATCGTTCGCTTCTACACCGTACCTCGAGTGAAAGACGCGCGCATCTCTGCTGGGTGGGCCTTGCTGTTCATCGCGGTGCTCTACACCTCCGCTCCGGCGATCGCGGCCTTCGCGCGAACAAACCTCCTCACGACTGTCGAAGGAGCCAGCTATGCAGGCTCTCCGCCAGCTCCCATCGATGGTCGCGTGGGCGTGACCGCAGACGGTGGAGACCGGATCCTGCCTGACTGGTTCAAGAACTGGGAGACGACCGGGCTCATCGCATGGATGGACAAGAACGGGGATGGCCGCGTCACCTACCGTGCCGGCGATGCATTCGAAGGCCGTCCCGCCTTCCAGACCAGCCCCTCGGACGAGACCGGGCG
>CBESZZ010000589.1:0-2879 GCA_965534055.1 uncultured bacterium
CACCGGTGAGCTCGGTGAGGATGCTTGCCGACCGGGTGAGGTCGTTCTCAAACCCCTCTTCGCCAAGGTCGTGCAGCACACGGTGATCGAACCCGTGGGAACCGATCTCATGACCGGCCGCGTGCACGTCGCGCACGAGCTCGGGCAGTCGTTCGGCAATCCAACCTAGGAAGAAGAAGGTGGCCTTGGTTTGGTGGCGATCGAACAGATCAAGCAAGCGCCGGGTGCTTGCATCACAACGCAACGCCAACTTGTCCCAATCGGCACGGTCGATCACGTTCGCCATGTTCAACACTTGGAACCAGTCTTCCACGTCCACAGACATGGCGTGAAGAACCGAACCGGAAGGCTTCTCGTTGGCGGCAACAGGTTCAGTCATGGTTCATCAACGGGCTTCTGTCACGGGTTCGGTGGCGACCAATAGCTGCGCGTCGGCGGATTGCAACAACTGCTGCATCACAGCACGACAGCGAGACTCGCCAGCGGCGATGTCTTCGCCATCGACCCACGTCTCTACGCGGAGCAGATACCCAGGCGACGCTGAACGCAAGATCGCGCGTGGCGCGTGGTGCATGAAGAACGACGAGTAGTCCGGCGTGTGGAGCCCCTCGGCACCATAGAGGTAGAGGCTGACGTACTTCTGACCGTCTTCACGACTCACCGTCACGTAGCGACCACTGACCACCGAGTCGCCATTCACGGTCATTGGATCCTTGAGCACGCTGTGCTCAAGGATGTCCATGTTGCTGCCTCGAAGGCAGATCTCCGGCGGATGCACACTCTTCCAGTTGCTGCCGTGAAACACGGCAACGACGAACACCGGGTTCGTTGCTTCTGCGGTCGCGGACTGAGTGGCCTCGTAGCGCCGCCAAATGCAGTCGTCCGTTCCCAGCAGAGCGGCGGTTCGCTCGTCGATGGCGAAGTCCTCGCCCACCGACCAGCCATTGAGCTGATGCGGCAGAGCTGCGGCTCGCCCTGCACTCACTTCGAACGGGCGGTACAGCGCAAGCATCAGCGTCAGCAACCCGAACACGGACAACGCGATTGCGGTACCGCGGGGAAGCCTGGTGCCTTCCACCTGCTGTCCACTGGTTCGGGGAGTCGCTGCAGCCGCCTGAACTTGGTCGGCCACTTCAGATGCATGGCGACGGGACAGCAACTTGTCCACCAGCAAGAGCACCCCGAGATCAAAGATCCACGCGACGATGGTGACGACGTCGTGCCCGGTCGTGGCTGCCCAGTGCACGCCGTAGCGTTCGGCCAGGAAGCAGATCGAAGCGATTCGAACCACGTTGGCTAGGAACGCAGTGGGTGCAGCCACCACCAGCAAGACCCAGCGCCTGATGCCCCGTTGCGACCCCATGAAGAACGCGAGGCAATAGCCCAAAGTCATGAGCGCTAGCAGCGAACGCAGGCCGCTGCATGGATCTGCGACGCGCAGCACTTGCTCCTGCCCGGCAATCAGCAGCGAAGCGCCTTCACGCGCGACACCAACCCCGGCCGACTGCGCCACAACCAAGCTCCCGCCGATCGCAGCTTCCTTCAGCTCGAACGCAAGGCGCCCGCTGACGAAAATTGGCATCGGGATGGCGAAGCACAGGAGGCCGAAGACCGACCAAAGGCCACGCAGCCGCTCCCGACCGAACACCCACCACGCGGCACCCGGCACGGACAACAGCAGACTTGCCGCAGACACCGAGTCGACCATCAGCGCCGCACCGCACAGATGCAGCAACAGTCCAGGCACAAGCAGCCACAGCCCAGCGTGATCCACGCATGCGGGCCGAAGCCCCCAGTCCTTGCGTCGACTGAACACCACCGCTGCCGCAACGAAGGGCAGCAAGATGCCGTGCGACCAATACGAATCCGGCATGAGCCAGCGGGACACGATCCAGTTCAAGGTCGCGGCGTACGCAATGCATAGCGGCAGGAACACCGCCAAGGCTCTTCCTGACACGCTCCTGCCCAGGGCCGGCAGCCCCGCCCTTCCGGACGTGACGGCGGGTTCCACGGACGCCCAAACGCCGGAATCGGAAGAAGCGACCATTAGCGGAACTCCATCAGCTGAGCTGAGCCTGCGCAGGCAGAGCGCCACTGACCCGTTGGTACGCAGCGACGACACGGCGCGCGTTGCCGGTCCAGGTCCAATCGTTGTCAATCAGCGAGGCTCGACCAGCGGCGCCCAGTTCTTGCGCTCGCTCCGGCCCAGCAGATAGCAGAGGCCCAAGCTTGCTCGCCAACGATTCCGCCGATCCGGGCTCAAAGAGCAACCCATTCGCGCCGTCCGTCAACATCTCTCGAACGTTGCGTTGGTCGGGAGCCAAAGTCACCACGCCGGCAGCGAGGCTGTCGAACAGTTTGAGCGGTGACGCGTACTCGTTGATCGCGGGAATCAGGGCGGCGTCGAACGCGCACGCATGCGCGGGCACCAACTCTGGCGGGACGACTCCGGCGACATGCACGCGATCATCGATGCCGTGGGTGCGTGCCAATTCTCGAAGATCTGCGAGTGCTGGTCCTTCACCCACGAGCAGCAGGTTCAACGCTTCGAAGCCCGGCTGTTGCATGATCGTCAGCACCAGATCCAACCGGTGCCAGGGTCGCATGTAGCCGATGAAGCCCAGCACGAACGCATTGTCGGCGAGACCGAAACGACGCCGCACTTCGACGCCACCGCGCTGTTGTTCGGGCCCATACCTCGAGGGCTCCGCCCCATTGCCCACAACCTGCATCGCGGGTCGTCTGCCCCCCAACTCAACCAGCATGTCCGCCAGCGTCTCAGTCACGGGCAACACACAGTCGGCTTCCGCCAGCACTCGCCGTTCGCGCTTGCGCGCGAGCGAGGGGTAACGGAGTAGCCCGAGTCGCTCCATCTCGAT
>CBESZZ010000590.1:0-2871 GCA_965534055.1 uncultured bacterium
GTCATCCGCTGATGTTCGGCTTGCTCCTCGCGTTCTGGGCGACGCCCATGATGACGTTCGGGCACCTGCTCTTCTGCATCGGGATGACCGGCTACGTCTACATCGGAGTCACCATGGAGGAGCGGGATCTCATGACGGAGCATCCGGCCAGCTATGCGGCCTACCGACGTGAAACGGCGATGCTGATCCCCGGCCCGAGGCGCAAGGCCGTCGATCCAACCCAAGTCGGGTAGCAGGCGAAGTCGCGGCCGTGCTCTCTGGAGTTTTCCAGCCCGTCCTTCGTGTGGGGGAGGCTGGATGGCGTCTTGGAGAATTCTGCAAGGTTCGCCAAGCGCCCGGACATCAGTGGGTAGCCCGCCGATGACGCCACACAGGGTGGTTTCGCCCTGGCGGGTTCTTCAACCCGAAACATGTCATGAACACCTTGCTACCGATGCTCTTGTCGCTGCTGTTCCTTCCGCAGCTCTTCACCGGTCCGTCCGCGGAAGCGGTCACCCCTCCTTCGTTGATCTGCTGCCCGGAGTGCCCGCCGGAATGCTGTGAACCGTGCCCACCTGAGTGCCTTCCAGAGTGCCCGCCAGAGTGTGAGCCCTGCGAGCCCGCACCGGAGTGCGCTCCGAGCGGCTGCGGAGGCTGATCGAAGCACTGCATGGCGTCACTGTCTCGCAAAGAGCTCGGACGAGTCTTTACGAACGCCTCCCGCTTGCTGTGGGTGGTGGCGTCTGCCTACGTGCCCCGCGATGCCGTTGAAGACGTGCTGCAGGATTCGTTCGTGACCGCACTGGATCGTCTGGATCAGTTCGTGCCCGGCACGCACGTGACGGCTTGGCTGGCGCAGATTGTGCGATTCGCGGCTATGAATCACCGCAGGCGAATCCAGCGTGCGCCCGACTGGCAGTACGATTGCGATCAGGCTCAGGAAGACGTGGCGCGTCCGCCCGTGAATCTTCGCGATGGCCGGCTTCGTGCGGAGCAAGCGGATTTCGATGACGAGGTTGTTCGCGGCCTGGCCCGGATCGGCGAAGATGCGCGGGCGTGTTTGTTGTTGAGTGCGGTCATGGAGCTCCCTCACGCCGAGATTTCAACGACACTAGGGATTGCCGAGGGCACCGTGGCTAGCCACGTGCATCGAGCGAGGCGAGCGCTCCGAGAGAGTCTTCGTACGAACCAACGACATCCCGCGGGCGGGCGACGTCCCGTATTACCACCAGCAACCACAGACCGATGAAGGACCCAAGACACCCGAACGGCTCGTCGGAGATCGATCTAGGCCGTCGCCTCGATGCGTCGCTGCGGCGGCAGTTTGCTCCAAGCGAAACGGACCACGAATCGATCGCAGGGATGGTGGCGGACGCTGTCGACTCGAACGTCGATCTGCCGATGTCGATGGGCTGCGCGCCCAAAGCAACCGGGAGTGGCTGGTGGCGATCGGCGGCTTTTGCCGCGGCTGCAGTGTTGCTGATCTCTGTTTGGTTTCTTGTCTTGCCGGCTCAGCGAACTTCGCCTGCAAAGAACGAGCCTTTGGCTGCGGCATCGTGCACGAACGATGCGGAGCTGCTTGGACGCTGGGTCGACGCGTACCACCAAGCTGTGGGGGCGGGGTTCAAGTTGCCTAGCTGCTGTGACGTCGAGGACTGCAACCTATCTGCTCACTGCCGGACGGCGTTTCAAACCGCGGTTGATGTTGCCGAGGCTGCCGCGCTCGATCTCTGTGGCAGCTCTTGCGACGAATCAGCGGGTGGTGCCGTTTCGCTCCTCGCTCGGTACGACGGCCAACCGATCTGCTTGTTCGTCCTGCCACGCCGGGATGCGCCGGAGCTGCCGGCGACGTTTGATCGCGGCTTGCACATGTTCCGCGAGGACTTTGGCCCGTTGGCGGTCTTCGAGGTGTCGAAGGACCCCGTGGCTCGCGTGTTGCCTCTCGTGTTCGTGCCGTAGCTCGAAGCCTTATGAATCCAGGCCTGTGGTGCGGCGGGCCGTCCAAGCCGTCGCGCTATCGTCGTCGGAACCGGTCCGTCGACCGTAGGTCGTCAGAGCTTCCTGCGCGGCGTTGGCCTCGGTGAGGCTTCCTGCCTCGATGGCTTGTAAGAGGAAATCGTGGCCATCGTCGTTGCGCAACAGCGCGATGGCTGCGAACCCGATGCGCTGCATCGCGTCGTCGACGGCCAACGCCACCCATCGACGCAGCGGGGCGAATGCATCGGTTCGACTCGATTCGCCCAATGCGAGTGCTGCGGCTTTCTGCGTCTCGGGACTCGGGCCGTCGAGCAACTGCATGGCGACCTCGAGTCCGTCGGTGTCGTCCATCGACAGAAGGCCGACCAAGCACTCCGAAACCACATCGGGTTCTTTGTCGCCAATCCTCAACTTGAAGCGCAGGAGTGCGCTTCCGGCGGCTTGACCGATTCGACTGAGTCCGCGCGCCGCACCAAGCCGCGCGGGCAACTCGGGATCCGCGAGCAAGTCTGCAAGTTCGACAAGTGCTTGAGGGTGCGCGACGCGGGCGAGACCCATCCCGCTTGCACCGCGTGTCGATGCCGCGGTATCGACCGCGCCGCCGTATGCCGGTTCAACCTGCACGTGGCGCACTCCACGCAGCAGGACGTCGCCTTCGTCGAGGTCCAACTGATTGAACGCGTCGACAATGGCTGCTTTCGCCGCGCAGCCGGGGTCGGTCTTGACCGGGTTCAGCATGAACCGATCGAACGCTGCAGCCAGTTCGGGCCCGAGTTCATTGGTCTGATGCGTCATGACGATTCGCGCGGCCTTGGCAACGACGTGGTTGCTCCGGTGCGCTAGCGCCGCGCGGAGGGTGGTCAGCGAGTCGTCACCTGGGTCAACTCGTACTGCTTCCAATGCGAGCAGTTCGTC